>JAHBVS010000004.1 GCA_019637445.1 Gemmatimonadaceae bacterium
ATGTACCACGTACCTTGGGAGACATACAAGACACAGAGGGGGCGGGATGCTTGGACCTCTCGGACTGCTCGTAACCTGCGGCTCGATTCGACATACTTTTCTTGGTGAACGTCAGCGCGCGCCGCTGCTTGCGATACCGAGCCGCGCCATCCCCGCACTCCCTTTGGCAAGGCAGTTGCAGTTGCATTCGCGGTTGCAGTTCTCTGTGCCTCTGTGCCTCTGTGGCAAAGCAGTTCCCATCCAAGTCCCGAAGCCAGCAAGCCACACATGAAGTCCCTCGTATTCGCCGCCAATTGGAAGATGAACCAGGCCCCGGCCGACGCCGAGGCGTTTATGCGCACGTTCACCGCGCAGTACGCGCGGCAGCAGGACCGGCGCGTCATCTTCTTTCCGTCGCCTGTGGCGCTGCACGTTGTCGTCGCCGCGGTGAAGCAGCGCTCGGATCTCTCCGCCGGCGTGCAGAACCTGTATTGGGAGGACAAGGGCGCGTTCACGGGTGAGACCTCGGGGCCGCTCGCGCGAGCCGCCGGCGCGCGCTATGCGCTCGTGGGGCACTCCGAGCGGCGCCACGTCTTTGGCGAGACCGACGCCGAGACCGGCAAGAAGGTCGCGGCCGCCGTGCGCGCTGGCCTCACTCCCGTACTCTGCGTCGGTGAGAAGCTCGAGGAGCGCGAGGCCGGGCAGACTATCGACGTCGTGCTGCGTCAACTGCGCGCCGGCTTCGCCGAGATCGAACCGGGCGCCATCGCCACGTCAATGGTTGCCTACGAGCCCGTGTGGGCCATCGGCACCGGCAAGACGGCGACCCCGGACGACGCCGCCGAGGTGCACACAAAGATCCGCGCCGAGCTCGTATCGCTCGTCGGAGAGCGGGGCGGGGCGATCCCGATTCTGTATGGCGGCTCCGTGAATCGCTCCAACGTCGAGGCCCTCGTGGCCGTGGACGACGTGGACGGCGTGCTCGTAGGCGGCGCCAGCCTCGACGCGGAGCAATGGCTGACGATCGTGAGAAGCTGAGGCCCGCGGAACGCCGTCGACTGGCCGTTTTGTGGCCGCCACGGCGCGCAGTTGACCGAGCGAGCTAACTCCGGTATTCTTCAAGGCTTACCTCGTCTGACCATCCCTCGGGACCGTCTGTGTATTCGTTTCTTCTCGTCGTTCTGATCATCGATGCGCTGGTGCTCGCCGCGGCCGTGCTGCTGCAGGCCGGCAAGGGCGGCGGACTGGCCGCGAGCTTTGGTGGCTCGTCCTCCTCGTCCGATTCCTTCCTCGGCACCCGTCAGGCGGGCAACCTCCTGACCAAGACCAGCTGGTGGGCCGGCGGCATCTTCATCGGCCTCGCGTTCATCCTGCAGATCATGTCCACGCGCTCGCGCGTGCCGACCTCGATCCTCGACCAGGCGCTGACGCCCTCGGCGCAGACCGCGCCGGTCGCGCAGCCTGGCGCCCAGCCTGGTGTGCAGTCCGCCGTGCCGCTTGAGGCGGCGCCCACGACCCCGACGACCCCTCCGCCGCAGCCGTGACCGCGACGTACTCGAACCAGTTCGACGAACCTGGGTTCCTCCTCCTCGAGGACGGAACCCTTTTTCTTGGCCGTCTCCACGCGCCCCTGAAGACCCCCGCCGTGGCCGAGGTGGTGTTCACGACCTCGATGAGCGGCTACCAAGAGACCTTTACCGACCCGTCCTATCGCGGCCAGATCGTGGTGATGACGGCGCCGATGATCGGCAACTACGGCGTGAACTCCGAGGACCCCGAGTCCGCGCAGCCGCAGGTGGCTGGCGTGGTGGTTCGCGAGATCTCGCAGCCATACTCGAACTGGCGGGCGGAGCAGGGTCTCGGCCCTTGGCTCGCCGAGTCCGATGTGCCTGTGCTGTCGGAAGTTGACACGCGTCGCCTCACGCGTCACTTGAGGACGGTTGGTGTCATGCGCGGCCTGATTGGCATGGGCGTTGAGCCAACGGACGCTGACCGCGCGGAGTTGGCGGCCTGTCCGTCCATGGCGGGCCAGGATCTGGCCTCCCGGGTGACGACCAAGGAGCGCTACCTCTGGGGAGATCCCAAGGCGCCGCACCACATCGTCGCCTACGACTACGGCATCAAGCGCAACATCCTGCGGATGTTCGAGAACCGCGGCTGCCGCATCACCGTGGTGCCCTCGACCACGCCGGCCAAGGACGTGCTGGCGGAGAAGCCCGACGGCGTGTTCCTCTCGAATGGCCCGGGTGATCCGGAGGCCGTGGAGTATGCGCCCAAGGCCATCAAGGAGATTGTGGATTCGGGCGTGCCTGTGTTTGGCATCTGCCTCGGGCATCAACTCCTGGGCATCACGTTTGGCGGCCGCACCACGAAGCTGCCGTATGGCCACAGGGGCGGGAACCACCCCGTCAAGGACTTGGCGACGGGCGACGTGCTGATCACCAGCCAGAACCATGGCTTCGCCGTCGAGGGCTCTGCCGATGGCATCCCGGGCGCGCCGGACCTTGAGGTGACACACCTGAACCTGAACGACGGCACCGTCGAGGGTCTGCGCCACAGGTCCAAGCCCGTGTTCGGGGTTCAGTATCACCCCGAGGCCGCACCCGGTCCGCACGACGCCGTTCCCCATTTTGACGAGTTTCTGGGGGCCTTGGCCGCAGCCCGTTGAGTCGTGCAACCGCTTGACACTCAACAGGTAACGTCATAACCTTTGGGCACTTACGGCATTTCGGCCGCCAACCCATCCTCGGTATGTCGATGACAAAAGCGGATCTCGTGGAGCGCGTGACGGAGGCCATCGCCCAGACCTCTGGGCCGATGATTTCCAAGAAGGACTGCGCCCGCGTGGTGGATTCCTTCCTCGATGCCATCAAGGACGCGCTCAAGGAGCAGCGGAACATCGAGGTCCGCGGCTTTGGCACGTTCAAGATCCGCAACCGGAAGACCCGCATGGCGCGCAATCCGCGCACGGGCGAGCCGGTCGAGGTCTCGGCCCGTCCGGTGCCGGTGTTCAAGCCCAGCAAGGAGTTGCGGGCCCTGGTCGCCGACCTGGAGATGGTCCCGGACGAGGGCTGAGGCCCTCTCCATGACCCATACGGTCCTGCTCTTCGCGTCCTGGTCGGACGCGCTTGGCCCACAGGTGAGCGTTGAGTTGCCCGAGGGGGCCCGCGTCGCGGACCTCCTCGACGCGCTTCTGGCCCGGACTGCTTCCGCTCCCGACTCATCCGTTGGCGCGACGGGCCCTTCCGGCGCCGCGCGGCCCCTCCCGAAGCCATTGGTCGCCGTGAACCAGCGCTATGCCAAGCCGGATGTCGTGCTGAAGGCCGGCGACGAGCTGGCCATCATCCCGCCCGTGGCGGGAGGCTAAGTCCGTGCGCGTGGCGATCGTCGACCATCCGCTCGACCCGACGGCACTGCTCGCCGAGGTCGCGTCGCTGGGCTCCGGGGCGAGCACGCTCTTCGTCGGCACCGTTCGCCGAACGAACCAGGGCCGCGAGGTCACGGGCATCGACTACTCGGCGTACGGGCCGATGGCGGAGCGCGAGATGCGCACGATGTGCGAGGAAGCTATGGCGCGGTTTGGCAGCGAGCACATCGTGGTTGAGCACCGCGTCGGCACGCTGGCGCTGGGCGAGGCCAGCATCGTGATCGCGGTGTCGCACGAGCGGCGTGCCAGTGCGATGGATGCCCAGCGCTATCTGATCGAGGAGCTCAAGAAGCGCGTGCCCGTGTGGAAGCGCGAGCACTACGCCGACGGGGAGCGCGTGTGGGTGGACAATCAGGGCGGGGCCGTGCCGGCTGACGCTGCGCCCGCTGGCACCACGGCAGCGGCCGCTGGGGAGGGCGTGAAGTGACGGGCGCGGCCCAGTCCCCGGCACTCCGCGACCAGTTCGGCCGCGCGATCGAGTACCTCCGCATCTCGATCACCGACCGCTGCAACTTCCGCTGCGTCTATTGCATGCCGGAGCAGGGACTGCCGTGGCTGCCGAAGCAGGACATCCTCACCTACGAGGAGATCACGGGGATTGTCGAGCAGCTCGCGCCCCTGGGCCTGCGCCGGCTGCGCATTACGGGCGGCGAGCCGACCATTCGCCCCGACCTCGTGCGGCTCATCGGGATGCTGCGCGACGTGCCGGGCATCGAGGACATCGCGCTCTCGACGAACGGCGTGAAGCTCCCGGCCATGGCCCGCGAGTTGAAGTCCGCCGGCCTCGACCGCGTGAACGTCTCGGCTGACTCCCTGCAGCCCGAGCGTATCGCGCAGATCGCCCGCCGCAACCTCGGCTTCGAGCCGGAGTCGGCCATCGCCGCCGCCGTGGACGCAGGCCTCGAGCCCGTGAAGCTCAACATGGTCGTGATGCGCGGCGTGAACGACGACGAGGTCGAGGCCTTCGCCGCGCTCACCCAGCGCCACCCGGTGCACGTGCGCTTCATCGAGCTGATGCCGGTCGGAGAGATGGCGCACCTCACCGACGGCCACATCGTGCCGAGCGACGAGGTGCTGGGTCGCATCAGGCGCCTCGGCGCGCTGGCCCCCAGCGAGGGCCCGGCCCGCGGGAACGGCCCCGCGACCTACTATCGGCTCGACGGCGCCCCGGGCACGGTCGGCGTGATCACCCCGATGACGCACACCTACTGCGGCAGCTGCAACCGCGTGCGTCTCACCGCCGATGGTCGCCTCCGCACCTGCCTCTACGGCGACCACGAGGTGAACCTCCGCGACCCGCTGCGCGGCGGTTCCGAACTCCGTCCGCTGTTCGTGAAGGCGCTGGAGGAAAAGCCCAAGGAGCACAATCTGCTGCAGCTCAGGGTTGGGGGGCTGCGGGCCCTATCTCAGATTGGAGGGTAGAGCCTGCAGCTTTCGTAGTTGCGCCGAGACGCCTACTGGGAGGGAGGTTCGATCGAAGCGATTCTCCAAAGTCCAACCGACTCAACGTCGTCGTCGTCGCGTAGCAGGCCAATAGCGTAGTCCGAGCCGGCGCGAAGCAGCTCTATCCGCCGCGGCACGCGCACTATGGCGTGCGTAGATTGGCCATCCGGCGACAGCACAAGCCATTGCGCAACGGGGTCCCGATACTCTTGTGTGGTGCGAACCCAAAGGCGTCCAAGATCGTCGGTCAGTATCCGGTCGAAGCGCGGCAACAGCATTCGCATCTGGATTTCGGCCAGAACCGCCGGCGCAACTCGACGATACTCCGCGCTGGGCTCGGTCCCAAGATGTAGCTCGAGAGCGAGTCGCCAGTCCGCGTCAGACACCGGCTGGCGCGGAACCGCGACAATGAACTCCGAGTGCAGCTTTCCGTTTTGATCGAAGCCGATGCATCGGCCCGTCGTGGAAATGCACGCGAAACTGCCCACCCGAGATCCCGCGCCCATTGACTTGCTGCCTAGGGGAACCTCGGCGAGAGCGGACACTTTGCTCGCCACGTAATACTCGTGCCGTCCCACCGTCACGAGAGTGTCCATTTGTGATCCGCTCGTGGCGACAACGACCGCGTCCGAAGCGATGTACTGGCCTGGCTGAACCGGGTCCCTCAGCTGATTCAGGAGAACGAGTTCACGTCCGCTGCCTGAACACCACATCATGGGATCGAACAGCGCCCCAGCGGGAAGCACTCGGTCCGCGCGAAGATCGCCCAATGGAGAAAACGTCGAAAGTCTTGCGTTCCCTCCATCCTGCACGAACCAGTCCCCGTTTGCGCATTCACCGAACGCACGGATCTGACGAAACTCGCCCGGTCCGCTGCCGCGCCGACCTACGACCTGCGCGACGGTGCCGTCCTGGCGAAATCTCACGAGCCGATGGTTGCCCGCATCTGCAACCACGATCTCGCCGCTACGAAGCAGAAGTGCGCCGACGACGCGGTGAAGGTGGGTGGAAGTCGAGTCCGCCGATGCGCCCAAGACCACGGCGGGCTTCGCCGCAAGCGATATCACTGGCAACGTGCTCGCAGCCGCTGCATTGGCCGACGGCGTTCCGGCGGAGGCCTGAGACCGCTGCGCCTCGCAGGGACTGCCAAGCAGGCACAGCAACCCAGCTCCCGCCAGAAGTCGTTTCTTCTTGCAACGCTGGCGGGCGATCACAGAACTGGCCTCAGTACGGTCTACTCTTGCGCTTTGGCCGTGCACGTCTTGTTTGGGTAGACGAACTGACCACGATACGTGCAGGTGATCATGATCGACTCCGTGCACTGGCAGGCGCCGGCCGGTCCGTCAGAGCAGTCGGAGTTGACGCAATCAACGCAGACGCCGCCGGCGGCCTCTCGCGCTGACCCAGGTGCTGGAGCGAATGTGAGGACGGCTCCCAAGAAAACGACGAGCAAGCGCTTCTTCACTCTTGCCTCCTGAGTTAAGTTTCCTTCGTGGTAAGCTCACAGTGCAGATCGGCTCCCGTGCTGTCAAGCTTCGCGGTGCGCGTTTCCGATGGAGGTTGTGGCGTCGTAGTCTCCGCGGAGGAGGTCTGCCGTCGATTCAGTTGTAGGTTCCGCACCGAGCAGCACGCGACGAGACTTCCCTTAACCTCAGGTCTGATAACAGTTTATGGTTCCAAAGATCACCGTCGTCGGCGCCGGCAACGTCGGCGCCACTGCTGCACAGCGCATCGCCGAGAAGGAACTGGCCCGCACGGTCGTGATGGTGGACGTGGCCGAGGGCATCCCGCAGGGCAAGGGCCTGGACCAGTGGCAGTCGGCCCCGATTGAGGGCTTCGATTCCCGCGTCATCGGCACCAACGGCTACGACGAGACGGCCGGCTCGGACATCGTCGTGATTACCGCCGGCATCGCCCGCAAGCCGGGGATGTCGCGCGACGACCTGCTGAACACCAACGCCGGCATCGTGAAGTCGGTGAGCGAGCAGGTCGCCAAGACCTCGCCCAACGCCATCATCATCGTCGTCTCCAACCCGCTCGACGTGATGTGCTGGGTGGCCAAGGAGGCCTCGGGCTTCCCGCGCGAGCGCGTGATCGGCATGGCCGGCGTGCTCGACACCGGTCGCTACCGCGCCTTCCTTGCCACGGCGCTCGACTGCTCCGTCAAGGACATCCAGGCCATGGTGCTCGGCGGCCACGGCGACACGATGGTCCCGCTCATCTCCTACACGAGCGTCAGCGGCATCCCCATCACGCAGCTGATGGACAAGGCCACGCTGGATGCCATCGTGGACCGCACGCGCAACGGCGGCGCCGAGATCGTGAAGCACCTCAAGACGGGCTCGGCGTACTACGCGCCGTCGTCGGGCGCGGTGCAGATGGTCGAGGCGATCGTGAACGACCAGAAGCGCATCCTGCCGTGCTCGGCGTGGCTGGAAGGCGAATACGGCATGAAGGGGCTGTTCCTCGGCGTGCCGGTCAAGCTCGGTCGCAAGGGTCTCGAGAAGGTCATCGAGGTGGAGCTGACGGCCGACGAGAAGGCGGCGCTGGAGAAGAGCGCGCAGGCCGTCCGCGAGCCGATGTCCGTGGTGAAGCTCTAACAACTGCACTCCCCCCGCAGAGGACGCTGATGCGCCTGTTGCTGCAGTTCTGGGACTCGACGATCGGCAAGAAGTGGGTGATGGCGGTGACGGGCATCGGACTGGTGCTCTTCGCCATCGCGCACATGGCCGGGAACCTGCAGGTGTTCCTCGGTGCCGACGTCTTCAACGACTATGCGCACAAGCTGCAGTCGTTGGGCCCGCTCCTGTGGATCGCCCGGGCCGGCCTGTTCACCATGGCCGTGCTGCACATCATCTCCGCGTACCAGTTGACCATGCGGGCCCGCCAGGCGCGGCCGCAGGGCTACGCGATGCAGACCCCGCAGGTCTCCACGCTGGCTTCGCGCACGATGCGCGTGGGCGGCGTGATCCTCGCGCTCTTCCTCATCTACCACATCCTGCACTTCACCACGGGCCAGCTGCACCCCGCCTTCAGCAAGGGCGGCGCATACGGCAACGTGGTGCTGGGCTTCCGCGTGTGGTGGGTGGGCCTGTTCTACATCGTCGCGATGTCGTTCTTCGGCCTGCATCTCTACCACGGCGTCTGGGCGGGATTCCGTACGCTGGGCGTGGCCAAGCCGAACCCGATGCCGCTGGAGCGCAAGCTTGCGCTCGGCGTCGCCATCGTGGTGTGGGCCGGCTTCATCATCGTGCCGATCGGCGTGATGCTCGGCATCGTCAACTAAGAGCGATCGACAATGACCCTCAAGCTCGACGCCAAGATCCCGTCCGGCCCCATCGCCGAGAAGTGGGACAAGCACCGCTTCGAGATGAAGCTGGTGAACCCGGCCAACAAGCGGAAGTTCAGCGTCATCGTCGTCGGCTCCGGTCTCGCCGGCGCCTCGGCGGCCGCCACGCTCAGCGAGCTCGGCTACAACGTGAGCTGCTTCTGCTTCCAGGACTCGCCGCGCCGCGCGCACTCGATCGCTGCGCAGGGTGGCATCAACGCCGCCAAGAACTATCGCAACGACGGCGACTCGATCTTCCGGCTCTTTTACGACACGGTGAAGGGCGGGGACTTCCGTGCTCGTGAAGCCAACGTGTACCGCCTTGCGCAGGTGTCGGTGAACATCATCGACCAGTGTGTGGCGCAGGGCGTGCCCTTCGCGCGCGAGTACGGCGGCCTGCTGGCCAACCGCTCGTTCGGTGGCGCGCAGGTCTCGCGCACCTTCTACGCGCGTGGCCAGACGGGCCAGCAGCTACTGCTTGGCGCCTACCAGGCGCTGGAGAAGGAGATTGCCCGCGGCGGCGTGACGATGTACTCGCGCCACGAGATGCTCGAGCTGGTCCTCGTGGACGGCAAGGCTCGCGGCATCATCGTGCGCGACATGGTCACGGGTGAGATTGAGTCGCACGCGGCCGATGTGGTGATCCTCGCCACCGGCGGCTACGGCAACGTCTTCTACCTCTCGACCAACGCCAAGGGCTGCAACGTCACGGCCGCTTACCGGGCCTACAAGAAGGGTGCGGCCTTCGGGAATCCCTGCTACACGCAGATCCACCCGACCTGCATCCCCGTGGCGGGCGAGCATCAGTCCAAGCTGACGCTGATGTCGGAGTCGCTGCGCAATGACGGCCGCGTCTGGGTGCCCAAGCGCGCCGAGGACGCGGGGAAGGAGCCGGGAGATATCCCTGAGGCGGACCGCGACTACTACCTCGAGCGGAAGTATCCGAGCTTCGGCAACCTCTCGCCGCGCGACATCGCCTCGCGTGCTGCGAAGGAAGCCTGCGATGACGGCCGCGGCGTGGGCCCCGGCGGGCGTGGCGTGTACCTCGATTTCGCCGACAGCATCAAGCGACTCGGCCAGCCGGCCATCGAGGAGCGCTACGGCAATCTGTTCGAGATGTACCAGCGCATCACCGACGAGGACCCCTACAAGCGGCCGATGCGCATCTACCCGGCCGTGCACTACACGATGGGCGGCCTTTGGGTGGACTACAACCTGATGAGCACCATCCCCGGCCTGCACGTGCTGGGCGAGGCCAACTTCTCGGACCACGGCGCCAACCGCCTCGGCGCCAGCGCGCTGATGCAGGGCCTCGCTGACGGTTACTTCGTGATCCCGTACACGATTGGTGATTACCTCGCGACCACGAAGCTCGAGAAGGTCACGACGGAGCATCCCGAGTTCAAGGCCGCGAAGACGGCCGTCGAGGAGCGCACCAAGCGCCTGCTCAACATCAAGGGCAAGCGCACGGTGGACAGCTTCCACCGCGAGCTCGGCAAGATCATGTGGGAGAAGTGCGGGATGGCGCGCGACGCGGCGGGGCTCAAGCAGGCCATCGCCGAGATCCCCAAGCTGCGCGAGGAGTTCTGGCAGAACGTCACCGTGCCAGGTAGCGGCACGGAGCTCAACCAGTCGCTGGAGAAGGCCGGCCGCGTGGCCGACTTCCTAGAGTTCGGCGAGTTGATGTGCATCGACGCGCTGCACCGTGAGGAGAGCTGCGGCGGGCACTTCCGCAGCGAGCACCAGACGGAAGACGGCGAGGCCAAGCGCAACGACGAACAGTTCGCCTACGTGGCGGCCTGGGAATACGCGGGGGAAGGGAAGGCGCCAATCCTGAACAAGGAGCCGCTGACCTTCGAAAACGTCCACCTCAGCACGCGGAGCTACAAGTGAGCGGCGCGGCGACCGGTACGATGAACGTCACGCTGCACGTGTGGCGCCAGGCGGGGCCCGAGACGGGTGGGTCGATGGTGACCTACCCGGCCAAGGACATCAGCCCCGACATGAGCTTCCTCGAGATGCTCGACGTGGTGAACGAGCGGCTGATCGAGCAGGGGCAGGAACCGATTGCCTTCGACCACGACTGTCGTGAGGGCATCTGCGGCAGCTGCGGCATGATGATCAACGGTTCCGCGCACGGTCCGATGGCGCTGACCACCGCCTGCCAGCTGCACATGCGCAGCTTCAAGGACGGGGACACGATTTACATCGAGCCTTGGCGCGCGAAGGCCTTCCCGGTGATGAAGGATCTCGTGGTGGACCGCACCGCGTTTGATCGCATCATCCAGGCCGGCGGGTTCATCTCGGCACCCACGGGCACGCCGCAGGATGCGAACGCGTTGCCGATCGGGAAGCCGGACGCGGACCTCGCGATGGACAATGCGGCCTGTATTGGCTGCGGGGCCTGTGTGGCGGCCTGTCCGAATGCCTCGGCGTCGTTGTTTACGGCGGCCAAGATCCAGCATCTCGGCGTGTTGCCGCAGGGTCAGCCGGAGCGGCAGAAGCGGGCGCTGGCGATGGTGGCGCGGATGGATCTCGAAGGGTTCGGCGGCTGCTCGCTGTTTGGCGAGTGTATGGCGGCTTGTCCGAAGGGGATTTCGATTGATGCTATCCAGATGATGAATCGGGATTATGCGTTGGCGCTGGCGACGAAGAGTGAAGGGAAGGAGTGGTCGGGGGCGGCTTGAGGCCGCTCCAGGCGACGTGGTGCATTCCTGGCCATGTCGACGCGTCAGGCCTGACCTGTCGAACCCTGCGACACGATGCGCGGGCGGAATCCCCGGATTCCGCCCGCGTTCGATTGTTTGACCAGTCTGGTCAGAATGCGCTAACTTGGGGCTATGTCCAAGGAATACTCCCTCTACGAGGCGAAGGCGAAGTTCTCCGAGCTCGTGCGGCGCGTGCGCGAGGGAGGGGAGCCGGTCACGATTACCGTGCACGGGAAGCCGGCGGTAGAGATTCGGCCGGTGTCGGAGGCAACCGACACGCGCTCAGTCGAGGAAGTCTTCGCGGACCTTGAGGCTCGCGGCGAGGCGCACTTGGTCGGCGGCAGGCCCTGGACGGGCGCTCTAAGGGTTGGCCGCGCGGCACCAGGCGGGCTGCAGCGGTTCCTGGACGAACGGCGCTGATGGTCGTCTACGCCGACACGTCTGTCTTCGTGGCGTCGGCGTTGCGGGAGCCGCAACGCGATGCGGCGCGGAAGCGGTTGAAGTCCGCCGCCCGAGTGGTGACCTCGGCCCTGACTGAAGCAGAACTGGCTTCGGCGCTCGCGCGCTCGGAAAGGAGTCCCGAGGCTGACGCTTGGCTTGCTGGCGTCTATCTCCTGATGCCCCCTCGACCACTGCGGCGGGAGATCCGACGGGTGCTGCGCATCGGCTATGCGAAGGGTGCCGACTGCTGGCATCTCGCAAACGCGCTGTGGTTTCGAGACTCGCACCGCATCGACCTCGCCTTCGTGACGCTGGACGAGCGCCAACGAAGGCTGGCCGACGCGCTTGGCCTCGAGCCGTAGCCTACGGCACCACCCGCGGCACCTCCGCCTTCTTATCCGTCATCGGCCGCCGATCCTTCAGATGCGACTCCATCTTCAAACGTGGAATCCCATCCGTCAGCCAAGCCGGCGGCTCCTGGTCCCGCAGGAACGTATCAAACCACTCCGTCATCCTGAGCGCATAGTCCTTCTGGTTCGCCGGCCGCGACAACCCGTGGTTCTCCCCCACGTACTCCAGCAGGATCACTTCCTTGTTCAGCTGCACCAGGTGGTTGTAGTACGTGATCCCCTGATTGAAGTCCACCGCGCCGTCCCGGTCGTTGTGCAGGATCATGAACGGAATCTTCAGATTCTGCGCAAACACCTGCGGCGAGTTGCGCATGTAGGCCTCGGGCACCTCGTTCGGCCCGCCCGTGAAACGCCCCTGGCTGGCGATGAAGATCGAGCCGTCCGTGCTGCCGGTGTTCCAGTACACGGAGCCGAACATCGAGACCATGTCCGTCAGCGGCGCGCCGGCCACGGCAGTCTTGAAGACATCCGTCTGCGTGGTGATGAACGTCGTCTGGTAGCCGCCCCAGCTGTGCCCCTGCAGGCCCACGCGCTCGGCGTCGATCATCCCGGTGGCGATGGCGGCTTTCACGGCCGGCACCACGCACCACACGGCGCTGCGGCCCGGATCGTCCAGGTGATACGTGATGTCCGGCATCAGGTACGCGTAGCCGCGTGAGGTGTACACGCCGGCGTTGGCGTAGCGCGTTGCGTTGGGCTGCGGGTACACGTTCGCGTTCTGCGACAGCAGCTCGTAGATGTACGTGAGCATCGGGTAGGTCTTGCCCTGCTCGTAGCCGGCCGGCAGGAACAACGCCGCCTGCCGACGCGCCGTGCTGTTGTCACAGGTGTACTCGATCAACCGCACGCCCGGCGTCCAGGCCACCTCGGCCTGCTGCGGGTTGGCGTCGGTGAGCCGCCGCTCGTTCGTGAGGCCGCGGTCGGTGGCGTGGTAGTCAGGGAACAGCACGGCCGACTGACGACGCACGGTCCACACCTCGGCGTCGCGCGCCCGCCGATAGTCCACCTTGGCGTCCTCGTCGCTGATCACGCGCACACCGCCGCGGACCACGTCCAGTTGCACGAGGCCTTCGCGCTTGGTGTACTCGCCGTAGGTCTCCACGTACATCGGGGCCGCAGGGTCGATGCCACGGCGGTCGCGATTGTCCCAGGTGATGGGCTGCGAGTAGCGGATGTGCTGCGTGCGTCCGTTGGCCGTGAGATTCCGAGCCTGGCCACCGGTCGCCGAGAGACGCCAGATGTCCCAGTTGTCGCGCACGAGGAGGCTGGCGTTGTCGCGCGTCCAGCCAATCAGCGCGCCGCCCACCGACGGCTTCACCTGATTGTGGTCGTCCTCGTCGTCGTAGAAGTTGTTCGCGACGCCGGCCGTGACGGTGCGCGTCTGGCCGCTGGCGAAGTCATAGACCTTCCAGTCGCCGGTGTCGTAGTAGGCGAACTTGGAGTTGTCGGGCGAGAACGCGTTGCCGCCCCCGAAGCCGAAGCCGCCGCCGGGCACCTTGGCCTGGATCAGCTTGCGCTCGCCGGTGGCGAGGTTCACGGCGTAGAGGTCGCGGTACGAGAAGCCACGGATATTGGCCTCGCGCTCGTACTGGCGGTTGTCGCTGGCGACGCCCCAGCTGTCGCGCGGGCCGCGCTGCAGGCCACGCAGGGAGTCGTCGGTGAGCGGCACGACCTTGCGTCCCGCAATCTGGAACGACGCCACGTGCACGAAGTTGCGGTCGTTGTTCTCCTGTACCTGCTGCGAGGACTGCGTGCGCGTGTCCTTCCAGTGCCACAGCACCAGCGACGGCACGTCGACGCTGGTCTGCGGCGCCGCGGCCTGGCGGCCACCGCTGCCGGCGCCGGGGGCTGGGCTCGAGCTGCCGCCTGCGCCGCGGGCACCGCCCGTCGGGCGCGGCGGACGCTGTTCACGCAGGCCGAGGTAGAGGGCGGAGCCACTGCGATTGAACGCGATGGCGTAGTCGTCGCTGAGCACGCGACCAGCGGGTACGCCTGTCGTGCTGGCGTCGACCACGATCGCGACGTCGGCGGAGGTGACGCGCGGCCACACCAGCGCCGCGACAATCTCGTCCTGCGTGCGCGTGGAATCGGCATCGACACGCAGGGCGGCGAGCGCACTGAGTGAATCGCCCCAGGTGAGCCGGCGATAGTTGGCCTTGTAGGTATCCAGCGCGCGCGTCTCGCCCGTGGCCAGGCGGCGCAGCTGCAGCGAGTTGCCGATCTCATCTGGCAAGGCGATGGCATACGCCATCCACAGGGCCGCATCGTCGAACGCGAACTCCGTCACGTTGGCAATCGGCGTGGGTGGCGCGTTTGGCGCATTCAGGTTCACGAGCTCGAGGACCGAACCGCTGCTGCCGCCCGACCCGCCACCACCACCGGATCCACCGCCGCTGGAGGGCGGCGTGTGATGAATCGCAATCCAACTTGACGTGTCACCGGCGAACCGGAACGCACGCACGTTCTCGAACTCCCGCGCGCTGCCGTCCGCCAGGTTCACCACCTTGAGCTTCGCCGTCGAGGCCGCGCTACTGCCGCCTTCGCTCGCCGCGGCACCGCCGCTGCCGCCGGCAGTGCCCGCGCGGCCACGGTTGCGCGAGGCGTCCTCACCCGGACGCACGAGGAACGCGGCCCACCGGCTGTTCCCGCTCAGCTGCAGCTGCGAACTGCCGCCAAACCCACCGCCGCCACTCGGCGGCGACCCGACGGGGAACCTTTGCTCGGCCCCATTGGCTGCGGTGCCGCGAATCACCACCTCGGCGTCGCCCTCGTTCGGCGCGATCTCGTACGCGAACCAGCGGCCGTCGTTCGAGAGCAGATTCGTCCGGATGTTCTTCCAGCCGAGCAGGTCCTCGAGGGTCAGTTGACGCCCGACCGATGCCGGCGGCGTCCATCGGGACACCGGCGACGTGTTCGCGGCGCCGTAGGGCAGGCCGAGCTGCGGATTTCCAGTCGGCTCCTGGCGCTCGGGGCGCGAGTTGTTGTCGGCGCGCTGGGCGTGGGCGGAGTTGCCACCGATGAGCAGCGCGGCGGCCACGAGGGCGGGGACACGGACGCGAGAAAGCATGGCGTTCTGGGAAAAGGGTGCTAGATGCTACGCGCTCGCACGCGGAATCGCTACGCGATGCGGTGTCTGGCGCCTAGGGCAAGGTGAGCGATGCGCCGAGCCCGCCCGGGCCGACCACGCGCAACTCGCGAAGGCGTTCGCGTAGTGTCTCGTCCAGCGGTACACCGACGGCGATAGGCCGCCGCTCCAGCTCGTGGTCCCAGCGCGCCAACGCGAACGGGAAGCGGAAGAGCTCAGCGCCAGCTGCATCCAGCCCAATCGCCGTCCAGCCGCCGCTGGGATCAGGTGTGGACGGGACGCCCATCATTGAGCGCGGAGGCAGGAGGCTGATGCTGCGACCGTCAGTCTCGCCCGTCACGTACAGCAGGTCGCGGCGCGTGCCGCCCGCCATCAGTGTGACCGTCGCGCTGCCGCGGAACGTGACAATCCCCTCGTAGTTGTACGCACCATACCACTTTGGCGAGCAATAGCCCATCACATCGCCGGTGTTGGGTGCCACGGGATAGGCGCGCGCCGTGAGTGCCTGCTGGAACGACCAGGTGTCGTTGCCGCCGTCCCCGATGCGGCCATCCGCGATGGGAAAGCTGGGATCCGGGCCGGCCGCGCTACCACAAGGCGCGTGGAATCGCCCGAGGTTGTGCCCGAGTTCGTGGATCACCAGCTCACGCGTGCCGGGCTCGTAATTGAACCAACCCACCTGCACGACAAGTGCCGTGCGCGTGCCGGCGCCGTAGCTACTGCCGAGCGCGGGGATGTACCCGTAGCCCCCGAAGGCCGTGAAGTTGAAGCCCGAGGGTGGACGCACCACACCCATCCAGTACCAATCGGAATGCGTGGGACTGGCCACGCGCGCCTGGTCAAGCTGGCTCAGCACCGGAATCCAGAAGCTCCCCTCACCGCCACTCGGCGGCGTACCGAACGACGTTGACGTGACGAAGGTGGGGCCAACCTCCACCTCGATCGGGCCGACAGGCGCAATCTGTCGCACGAGGCGCAGATACTCCTCGACGTTTCCGGTATCCACGTCGCCGGTTGCGCCACCGTGCGAAGTCAGCGAGATGGGTACGAAGCGGATCCGCAGCGGTGGCGGATCGATGGCGTCGAGCGGCTGCGGATCCGCCGGATACACATCGGTGTCGGCGTCTGCATCAGCCAAGAGCCCCCGTGGGTCGCGCCGGACTTGCCACGAGCGGTCCAGCCGGAGCACGGCGCTCGGCACTAGGAACTCGACGTTGGGCGCGAGCATCGACGCGGTGCCCGCCTCGACCCGCGCACTCAAGGTGTCGGCCCAGAGCACAGCGCCGAGTCCATCGAGGATGCGCAGTTCGATCTCGTCGTCCACGCTGAGCTCGGACGGGGAACTCAGGGTCACGAGCACGGCCGCATCGCGGCCGCCGAGGAGCATCGGGATGTTGCCCAACTCGTTCTGCGAGCCCTGCGTCCAACGCACGCTGGCGATGGCGATGTCGAAGCCGTCGGGCAGGTCGTCCGTGGCCGTCACGGTCACCACCACGCTGTCGGTGGCGCTCTCCACGCTGACCCGCACGATCGCTTCGCCGTTCCCCACGGCGGAGACGACGCCGGCAGCGGAGACTGCGGCGATGTCCGGTGCCGAGCTTGCCCAGAACACGGGCCTCGGCGCCAGAGCCACCCCAGCGGAATCGCGGAGCTGTACACCGAGCGCAAGGCTTCCCGCGGCCAGCGGGGAACGCTGCAAGGCGATAGAATCCGCGGCGATGCTGACGGTCCCGACGGGAACTGGGACGACGGTGACCGAGACGGCGCCTTGGGCGCCACCGCTGCTGGCCGTGATGCTGGCGCTGCCCAGTGAGAGCGCCGTCACGAGCCCGGTGGGCGAGACGCTCACGATGCTTGGGCTCAGCGACGCCCAGGTGACGGTTCGTCCCTCGAGGGCCGCGCCGTTCCCGTCGCGGGGCGTGGCGATCAGCTGGCGGGTCTGGCCGCCGCCGGGACCAATGTACAGGGTGAGCAGCGAGACATCGGTGGTCACGGCAGCGACGCGATGCGCGTCTGTGTTCGGAGTGCAGGCGCCAATCAGCCACGCGGCCACGACACTACTGACCGCGATGCGGTGAGGCGCGGTGCAGGCGCGGGCCAGATGGCGGAGGTGGCGCACGGCCACCAAGTTGCTGCGCGGAATTGACGCCCGCCAGCGGAAACCCTTCGGCGCCGGTACCGTACTCAACTGGGTGCGGGCGACCTCGCCCGACAGCGCGAACATTTCTTCCACTCCTACACTGGATCCAATGCGCCGAATCCTCTTGCTCGCCACTGCTGCGCTACTCATCGCGGCGCCCTCCGACACGGCCCGCGCACAGGCCACTTCGCCCGCCGCGCAGACACCACCGCCGTCCGCGCGGCCCGCTGACGTGGAGAGCATCGATGCGATCATGGCGGCCGTCTACGACGTGATTTCGGGACCAGCGGGACAGAAGCGCGATTGGGACCGCTTTCGCGCGCTCTTCGTGCCCGGGGCCCGGCTGATCTACACCGGCAAGCGGCCGAACGGCGAAGGCGGAATGCTCGTGTGGAACGTGGACGAGTACATCACACGCAACGGGCCGGGACTCGAGCGTGGCTTCTTCGAGCGCGAGCTGGGCCGCAAGGTCGAGCGCTACGGCAACATCGTGCACCTGATGAGCGCCTACGACTCCAAGCGCACGCTGGAGGATGCGGCGCCGTTCGCCCGCGGCATCAACTCCTTCCAGCTCTGGTACGACGGCAAGCGCTGGTGGGTGGTGACGATCTACTGGGAGGCGGAGACGCCGGCGAACCCGATTCCGGCGGAATACCTGACGGCGAAGCCGTAGGCCCCGCGAGTCATTGGTGGCGCGCGCCGCGATTGCACAGGTCGCGGCGCGCGCGACCGCTTAGCCGGTGCTCTCTCGAAAGCGAGCCGGCGAGACGCCCACGCGCCGCTTGAAGAACCGCGCGAAGTAGCTCGGATCGCGGAACCCGAGCGCTGCCGCCACCTGCGCGGCAGACCGATCCCCATAAAGCAGCTCGCGCCTCGCGAGCACCTCCAGTCGCGCGTCGATCACCTGCTTGGCCGTCGCGCCCAAGTGCTGCCGGCACAGCCGCGTGAGGTGCGCAGCGCTGATGCCCAGCGTGCGCGTGTAGGCGCGCAGCCCGTGTGCGGCGGTGGCGCGCTCGTCGACGAGGCGACGAAAGGCTGACACTTGGCGATGTGGGGTGCGCGTCGCCTCCGTGCCGTGTGCGCGCCCGTAGAGCCGCCCGAGATGCACCAACTGCTCGTAGAGACCGGCACGGAGCAGGTGGGCGCTGTCATCGCGCCACGCGTGCAGTTCACGGCGCATTGCGCCCCACGACTGCTCAAGACGCCGCCGCTGGGCGGCGGGGATCTCCGCCGCGGCACGCCCCGCATCGTGGAAGTAGGGCAGACGCTCCAGGAACGCCGCGTCGCTGAAGAACTGCTCAAGGAACGTGGCGGGAAAGAACAGGCAGAGCCCATCGAGCTCCCGCACCTCCCAGCGCCGCACCTGACCCGGCGAGGTGAACAACAGTTGTCCCGCCGCCACGCGGTAGCGGTGGCCGTCGAGCCAGAACCAGCCTCGCCCCTTCGTGATCACCGTGACATCGTAGAACGACAGCCAGTGCGGCTCCTCGTGGATAAACGTCGGCATCTCGTGGATCCACGCGATGTCGATGAGGATCTCCGGGCCGTACTTGGTGCGATGGAAGTCGATGCGGGTCGGGGACTCGGCCATGTGCGAAAAGTACCAGTTCTGGTGCGTCTTGCACGAGGGCGGCCACGAAACACCCGGGTATTCTCCGGCAACCTCACAGGGACCATTCCATGCTCGCCACACTGCTCCTGCTCGTGCAGGCCCAGGCCATCCCCGTCGACGCGGGCTGGACGCTCGACGGACCCACGATCGGCATCGAACGCCATCGCGACGTCGCAGCCATCCGCGTGGACAACGGACGCGCAACGCGCCGCGACCTGCAACTGATGGACGGGAGCATCGAGTTCGATGTCGAGATGACCGACGTCCGCTCGTTTGTGTACCTGCAGTTCCGGATGGAATCGGACACGGAGTTCGAGGAGATCTACCTGCGGCCGCACAAGTCGGAGCTGCCGGACGCGGTGCAATACAACCCCGTGTGGCGCGGGGACTCGTACTGGCAACTCTGGCACGGGCCGGGCGGCACGGCAGGGCCACGCTTCGAACTCAACAAATGGACACACGTGCGGCTGGATCTGCAGGGCGCGGTGGCGGCGCTGTACCTGGACCGCAGTGCGACGCCCGCGATGGTGATCCCGCTCGCCCGCGCGCCGCGCAGTGGCTACGTGGCCGTGCGCGCGTCAACGCCCGACACCAGCCTACTGCGGGGCCGGCGCACGGCGTCGTTCGCCAACTTCCAGGCGCGCCGCGGGGCGCTCGCCCAAGCGTTGCCTGCGCCGCCCGCTGCCCCGGCACGCGAACCCGGCGACATCACGCGATGGCAGGTCTCGCCGGGTTTCGCCGGTGAACGCGCGGCGATGACCGAACTGCCGGCGGCGGCGCTCGAAGGCCGCGCGAACTGGCCGTCGTACAACGTCGAGCGCAGCGGCGTGCTGGCCATCGGACGGCACCAGGCACGCCCGCGCCCGGTCGGCGCCGCCATCGCCCGACTTGTCCTCCGCGCCGATCGCGAGCAGCTGCAGCGCCTCTACCTCGGCTACTCCGACTACGTGACCGTCTTCGTCAACGGACGTCCCGTGTTCGCCGGCGATGCGCACTACAGCTTTGACGAGCCGCGGCAGGAAGGGCTGATCGCGCGTAGCCAGGCCACCGTCTGGCTGCCACTGCGTCCTGGCGAGAACGAGATCCTGCTCGCCGTGGTGGACAGCTTCGGCGGTTGGGCGCTGATGGGCCGGCTGGAGCCGGCGGATGGGGCGCGGTTGCTGCCCGCGCCCTAGCGGTACCGCTCCATCAACTGCTCCAGCTTCGCACTGCCCGGACACAGCTGCTCGTACGGCAGGTCCACCAGCGGCGTGTCCACGGTCTTGAGCACGTCGTGCATGTCCTGCGAGGTCTCGGAGACAAACAGCAGCCCAGTCGCGATTTCCCCGCGCTTCTGGCAGGCCCGCACGTGCGCGTGCGCGGAGTCGCGGTCGGTGGGATCGTAGTCCTTGGTGGTCGCGCGTAGCCGCACGCGGCCTCCATCGTGCAGGGTCACGGTGCGCACCAGCTCGTCGCTGGGCTCCAGCGTGATCTCCCGCTGCAGCGGCACGAAGTCCGCCGACACGGCCTCCACCTCGTGCTGCCGCGTGTAGGCGTAGCTCTTGGTGCTGCCCTCGTGGTCGTTGAAGGTCACGCAGGGCGAAATCACGTCCACCAATGCGAAGCCCTTGTGCGCGATGGCGCCCTTGAGGATGGGCACCAACTGCTGCTTGTCGCCCGAGAACGACCGCGCCACATAGGTCGCGCCGAGCGTGAGCGCGAGCAGCACCGGGTCGATCGGCGCCGACACATTCGCCTCGCCCTTCTTGCTCTTGGAGCCAACGTCGGCGCTGGCCGAGAACTGACCCTTGGTGAGGCCGTACACGCCGTTGTTCTCGATCACATACAGCATGTTCACGTCGCGACGGATCGCGTGCGCCAACTGTCCAAGCCCGATGGACAGCGAATCGCCGTCGCCGGAGATGCCGATGTACGTGAGCGCGCGGTTGGCCGCGTTGGCGCCGCTGGTCACCGAGGGCATTCGCCCGTGCACGGAGTTGAAGCCGTGCGACTGCTCCATGAAGTACGCGGTGGTCTTGGACGAACAGCCGATGCCGCTCATCTTGGCCGCGCGGTGCGGCGGCAATTCGAGCTCCCAGGCGGCCTGCACCAGGGCCGCGGTCACGGAGTCGTGGCCGCATCCGGCGCAGAGCGTGGACATCACGCCCTCGTAGTCGCGCAGCGTGAGCCCGAGGCCGTTCTTGCGCGCCGTGGGATGCCGAACAGGAGGCTTGGCAATCGAGGTCACGCGGGGACTCCGGCAAGGTGTGAGGTCACGGCCTTGACCACGGTGTCGGCCGAGAGCGGCAGGCCGCCGTAGTCCAAGACCGGGATCAGTTCGTTCGGCGGCACGCCGATCTCCATCGTCAGCAGCGTGCGCAGCTGGCCGTCGCGGTTCTGCTCGATCACGAAAGTGTGCTCGTGCTTGCCGAAGAAGGCACGCACTTCCGAATGGAACGGGAATCCGCGGATGCGCATCACGTCCACGTGCATCCCGTCGGTCCGCAGGCGCTCTGCAGCCTCGCTCACCGCAGCATCGCAGCCGCCGATGGTCACCAGCGCAATCGTCGCCGCGCCCTGATGTTCGATGATCGGGGCGGGGAGGTGGTCCGCCATGCCCTCGATCTTGCGCTTGAGTCGATCCACGACGACCTGGTACGCGTCCGAGTCTTCGGTGTAGGCCGCGTGCTCGTCGTGGCCCGAGCCGCGCACGAAGTACGCGCCCTTGCCGCCGATGCCCGGCAACGTGCGAGCCGCCACTCCGTCGCCGTCCACGTCCTTGTACCGCGAGAACCGCTGGACCTTCTCCAAGTCCTCGGCGCTCAGCACCTTGCCGCGATCAGGACGATATGAATCGTCCCACTTCAGCCGCGGCACCATCCAGTCATTCATGCCGATGTCGAGGTCCGATGCCACGAACACCGGCGTCTGGAAGTGCTCGGCCAGGTCGAAGGCCTGCACCGTCATCTCAAAGCATTCCTTCGGGTTCGCTGGGAAGATGATCGGATGCTTTGTGTCACCGTGCGAGGCGAAGGCCAGCGAGAGCAGGTCGGCCTGCTGCGTGCGCGTGGGCATGCCGGTGCTGGGCCCGCAGCGCTGCACGTCCACGAAGACCGCCGGGATGTCCGTGTAGTACGCCAGCCCAATGAACTCCTGCATCAGCGAGATGCCAGGCCCGGACGTGTTGGTGAACGCCCGTGCGCCGGCCCAGCCCGCGCCAATGACGATGCCGGCAGCGGCGAGCTCGTCCTCGGCCTGCAGGATGGCGAAGCGATGCTTGCCGGTCTCTGGATCCACGCGAAGTTCATCGCAGAAGGCCTTGAAGGCCTCCATCAGAGCCGTTGCCGGCGTAATCGGATACCAGGCGCCGACCGTGGCACCGGCGTACACGGCGCCCAACGCGCAGGCCGTGTTGCCGTCCATCAGGATCGAGTCGCGTGTCGCGTCCATCTTCTCGAGATGGAAGGGCAGCGGGCAAGTGAAGTGCGCCTTGGCGTAGTCGTAGCCGAGCCGGATGGCCAGCTGGTTGAAGTCGAGCAGCCGCTTCTTCTTGCCGAACTTCTCATTCAGCATCGACGCGATGATGTCCATGTCGATGTTGAGCAGCGCCGCCAGCGAGCCCGCGTACACGATGTTGCGCAGCAGCGTACGGTCACGGTCGCGCTCGAAGTTCTCCACGCACATCTGCCCGAAAGGCACACCGAGGATCGTGATGCCCTCGCGCACTAGATCGGGGTCGAGCGGCCAGCTGGAGTCGTAGAGCAGGTAGCCGCCCGGGCGCACCGAGGCGACGTCCCGCGCGTACGTGGACGGGTTCAGCGCGACCACGAGGTCCACCTCGGAGGGTCGCGCCGTGTGGCCATCCTTGCTCACACGGATCTCGTACCAGGTCGGCAGGCCCTGGATGTTCGACGGGAAGAGATTCTTGCCCGTGACCGGGATGCCCATCCGGAAGATGGCCTGCATCAGCAGGCCGTTGGCGGACGCCGAGCCGGTGCCGTTCACCGTGCCCATCTTGAAGGCGAAGTCGTTCACGCCGCTCATACGGCCATCCTCGTCGCGTAGGGCAGGCGCAGGTCGAAGGTGCGCATGTCCCAGGCCGCCGTGGGACAGCGTTCGGCGCAGAGGCCGCAGTGCAGGCAGACGTCCTCGTCCTTCACCATCACGCGCTTGGTCTGTGGAAGCACGTCCGACACATAGATGTCCTGCTGGGGATTGATGGCCGGCGCCGAGAGCCGCGTGCGCAGGTCATCCTCGCTCGTGCCGTTGGTCGTGATGGTGAGGCAGCGCGTGGGGCAGACGTCGACGCAGGCATCGCACTCGATGCACAGATCTTCCGTGAAGTGCGTCTGGATGTCGCAGTTGAGACAGCGCCCCACCTCGGCGACGGCCTGCTCGGGCGTGAAGCCCAACTCCACCTCGATGCCGATGTCGGAGACGCGCTTCTGCAGCTCCTCGTGCTTCATCTTGGCGCGCTTCACTGGGTCGTAGTCGTTGTCGTACGCCCAGCTGTGCATGCCCATCTTGGCGCTGACGAGCGTCATGCCTTGTGGCGGTCGCTCGCTGATCGGCTGGCCCTGGCAATGCTGATGGATGGAGATGGCCGCCGCGTGTCCGTGCGCCACCGCCCAGATGATGTTCTCCGGGCCCCAGGCCGCGTCGCCGCCGAAGAAGACGCCGGGCAGCGTGCTCTGGTGCGTGGTCTTGTCCACCACCGGCATGTCCCATTTCGGATCGAACTCGAGGCCGATGTCGCGCTCGATCCAGGGGAAGGCGTTGTCCTGGCCAATCGCGAGGATCACGTCATCGCAGGGCAGGATCACGGTACCGGTCACCGTGCTCACCTGCTTGCCCTTGGCGTCCACGCTCCACTCGAGCTGCTCGAACTCCATCCCCACGAGCTTGCCGTTTTCGATCACAAAACGCTTGGGCGCGTGGTTCTCGATGATGTCGACTTGCTCTTCCTCGGCGTCCTCCAGCTCCCAAGGCGAGGCCTTGAAGTGCTTGCGACCGCGGCGTGCGACCACCGTGACGTCCGTGGCGCCCACGCGCTTGGCGGTGCGGCAGCAGTCCATCGCTGTGTTGCCCACGCCGATGATCAGCACGCGCTTGCCGATCTTCTCCACGTGCCCGAAGTGCACGTTGGCGAGCCACTCGATGCCGATGTGGATGTTCTCCTTCACGTCCCAGCGGCCGGGGATGTCGAGCTCCTTGCCCTTGGGCGCGCCGCTGCCGACGAAGACGGCGTCGTAGCCCTCGGCGAGCAGCGCCTTGAGCGAGTCGACGCGCGTGCCGTACTTCATCTCGGCGCCCATGTCGATCACGTAGCCGCATTCCTCGTCGAGGACCTGCGCCGGCAGTCGGAAGGCGGGGATGTTGATGCGCATCAAGCCGCCGGGCTTGGCGTGTTGCTCGAGGATCGTGACCTCGTAGCCCAGCGGCAGCAGGTCGTTCGCTACGGTGAGCGAGGCGGGTCCCGCGCCCACGCAGACGACCTTCTTCCCGTTCTTCTTGTCCGGTGCCTTGGGCAGCCGCGCGGTGATGTCGCCGCGGCGGTCGGCGGCCACGCGCTTCAGGCGGCAGATGGCGACCGGCTTCTCCTCCACGCGTCCGCGCCGACAGGCCGGTTCGCAGGGGCGGTCGCAGGTGCGACCGAGGATTCCAGGAAAGACGTTCGACTCGCGGTTGAGCATATACGAGTCATCGTAGCGGCCCAGGGCGATCAGCCGCAGGTAGCCGGGGACGTTCGTGTGAGCCGGGCAGGCCCACTGGCAGTCCACAACCTTATGGTAGTAGCGCGGGTCGGAGACATTCGTCGCCGCCATCAGGGAATCCTCCGGGGAGTCTGCGCTGGAGTGTGGCGCAGGGAAGCCCGCTCGGCAAGCGGGGTTCCGAGGCAAGACTTAGTGAATCCGACTGACACGATTGTGCGGATTTGCCTGTCAGGCCTTGCCTGTCGGGTGGCCTAGACTGTGTGTGACCGACGACGCGCAACGGCAACAGGGAGTCGCTCCATGGACGTTCTCGTTTCTCCCCTACTCAGTTCTACCGTCCTGATGGGTGTGTTCGCCCTGATGTGGTGGAAGTACAGGGAGCACTGGCTTGGCTACTGGGCCGTCGCCTTTGCGCTCTTTCTCGTCCGCTATGCGTACGGGCTGCTGGCCGACGCGGAGTCGTTCGGCGAGTACTACGTCGTCCTGCCGGCCTTGGCGATCGCGCGGGGGTACTTCCTGCTCGCAGGTGCCTTCGCGCTGGCGCAGCGCCCGATGCCGACCGCTGTCCAGGCGCTCTTCATCGCCGACGGGCTGGTCTTGGCGTGGGAGGCGGTCGCGGCACCCGTCGCCACCTTCGGTCAGGCCGGGGCCACCCACTATCTGCTGTTCGGGCTCGCGACCGTCGCGAGTGCAGGGATGCTGCTCGCACGACGGCGGGAGTTGGGCCGCGAGTCCTACCTCGTGGTGTATGCGCTCGTGTGTATAGGACTGGTGAACGCGAGCTTTCCCTGGGTTTCGCGGATGGCGGACCAGTCAGTCGCCACGGCCTACTTCCTCGTCGCCGATGCGGCCCAGTCATTGGTGGGAATCGGTGCCATGCTCGTGTTTCACCGTCGGGCGACAAACGAGCGCGACGCCGCGCTGCAGCGGATGGAGGCCGCGTTGGCCAAGGCGCTCAAGGGTTATGTCCCGATCTGTGCGTACTGCAAGTCGGTGCGCGACCGCGACCGCGACGGCGGCTGGGAGAGCCTTGAGCGCTTTGTGAGCGAGCATACCGACGCGTCGCTGACGCACGGCATCTGCCCGAAGTGCGAGGCGCAGTATTTCGGGATGGACCTTGGCAGCGCCGGTACGGACGCAGCGACCTGACGCCACGGGCGCCAGGTCGCTGCGAGACTCCGTATTGCCTGCCGCCGAATCCTACCGGTTGCCGCCCTCCAGGATCCGCGCAATCTCCGTGCGCAGGTCGCGCAGGTGCAGACGCGTCATGCTGTCGCCGGCCTTGGCCTGCGCCGACGCAATCAAACGGTCGAGGTCCTGCAGTTCGCCGCGCAGCACGGCCCGCACGTCAGAGTGGGCCGGGTTCGGCGCGGGGTTGTTCGCGCGCGACAGCGCCTCCGGGGACGGATTGAGCCGGCTGTCGGCCGCCGCGAGGAACGAACGCTGCAGGTTGCGGCGATACGCATTGATGCGCACGCTGCCCGCATTGAGCTCGCCCCAGATGCCGGCCCGCAGGTCGGTCATCAGGTCGGCCAACGTGTAGGTCGCCGTGCCCGCCGGCGCCAACGCCTCGAACTCGACCAGACGCTCGAGGCGGTTCTGGTTGAGCAGCGAGTTGATGACCGACGCCTGACGCGCGCGGAAGCGCTCCACCGCGCCGTCGTTCTCGATGCGCCGCAGCAGGGCGGGGTCGAGGAACATCGCCGGGACCTGGAAGGCCACGCGGTTCAGGTACTGCACGGCCTCGCGCTGGCGCGCACGTTCGAGCGGCGTGAAGCGCTCGCCGGTGCCGTACTTCTCCTGCGTGTACGCGCCGCCGACGATGCTCGAGACGTGGCCCATATAGCGACCCCACTGGCCCACGGCCTGCTCGTACAGCGTCTCCACCTCGTCGTAGCTCTCGCCCGGCTTCTCTGCCGCATTGCGGATGTTGGCCACCACGCGCTCGAGGTTCCGCATGCCCAGCGTCGTGGCGCGCACCGCGTCGGCGTCACCCACGGCCTCGGTTTGGTTCTCCGGGTCACCGGTGGCGTCGGGCGTGGTGAAGCGCAGCCAGGGGAAGCGGTCCTGCTCGCGCGCCCACTGGTCAAGCGTCGCCTTCTCCTCGTCCGGCGTGCGCGCACTGGGGATGGGGCTGTAGCCCCACTTCACGGCGAACACGTCGTACGGACCGACCTGCGGGATCAGCAGGTGCGGCGGGATGTTGTCCTCGGGCTGCGCCACATAGTTGAAGCGCGAGTAGTCCATCAGCGTCGCCACGTGGCCGTTCATCCGCTCGAGGAAGCTGCGGCTGCGGATGGAGTCCACCGGGTACTGTGCCGAGGACTTCATATTGTGCGGGAAGCCGATCGAGTGGCCGACCTCGTGCGTGACGACGTACTCGACGAGGCGACCCATCAGCGAGTCCGGCATCGGCAGCGTCTGCGCGCGGGCGTCGAGCGGCGAAGCCTGGATGAAGTACCAGTTCTTCTGCAGCTCCATGATGTTGTGGTACATGTTGACCTCGCCCTTCAGGATCTCTCCCGAGCGCGGGTCGACGGTCTGGCCGCCGGTGGCGTTGGCCACGGTGGACGGGCGCCAGTAGATCACCGAGTGGCGCGCGTCAAAGAGCGAGAAGTTCGGATCCTCTTCCGGCGTCGGCGCGATGCGGCCGAAGATGGCGTTCGAGAAGCCCGCCGCCTCGAAGGCCGACTGCCACTTGTTCACGCCGATGACGATCCAGGGCTTGAGCCAATCCGGCGTGGCGGGGTCGATCCAATAGATGATCGGCTCCACCGGGTCGGACACGGCGGCGTTCGGATTCTTCTTGACCAGCTTGAAGCGATGGATGAAGCGCATCTGCTCCGAGCGATGCACCGGCCGCGACATGTCGTACCAGCGGCTGGAGTTGAAGCCGACGCGCTCGTCGTGCCAGCGGGGCATCATCGGGGTGTCGGGCAGGGCAAGCATCGAGAAGTGCACGCGCACCGTCTGCGACTGCGGGCGCGGCGTGCCACCGAAGCCGCCCGGGCCACCGGCGGCGGGACGGGCCAGGCCCGTCTGCGTCACCTCGATGTCCACGTTGCGCTCGAAGGCCCAGGTCTGCTCGACCCAGCTCTTGTTGCGCTGCAGGCCCTCGATCGGCCCCAGTTCGGCGATGTTCGACAGGAAGAGATCGCTCACGTCGATCACCGCGGCACTGTCCGGGCCGTAGGCGGCCACGGAATAGCTGGCGAGCACGGGACCCTTACGGAAGCCGGAGACCTGGCGCCAGATCGCCGACGTGCTGTCGGCCATCAGGTCGAACTCCTTCTCGCGCAGGACCACGCGGTTGCCGTCGCGCTCCCACTGCACGATCACGCGCACGCCGCCGCCGAAGAAGCCGGCGGGGTTCTGCAGCGTCGACTCCACGGGACGCGAGATGAGCAGCATCTCCTTCATCAGCGCGGCGCGCGGGATCTCGAAGAACAGCTGCTCGTTGATGCGGTGCACCTTGAACAGGCCGCTCTGCGTCGTGGCGGCCTCGGTGATCACGCTGCGGTAAGGACGGGGGCCGCCCTGGTTGCCGCCCTGCCGGCCCTGTGCCGCGCCGCCCTGCGGGGCGGCCTGCGCGCCCTGCGGCGGCGTCTGCTGTGCGCCGGCGGCGGGCGTCGTCGTGGGAGCGGGCCGCGTTGTCGCGGTGGCAGTGGTGCAGGAGACCAGCGCCAAGGCGCCAGCCAACTGCGTGAGACGTGCGAGTGGTCGCATCGGATTCATCGGGTGATGAGGAAAACGCGGCGCGCCCACGAGGTCGCGGGCGCGCGCAAGGGTCGAACCTGTCTACGCGCCACGGCGCGCGAGTGATGACGGCTGGTTGGCCGGCTCGCCACGATCTCTCGAAGTGGACTCAGATCTTCGGCAACGTCACGCCGACCTGGCCCTGGTACTTGCCCTTCTTGTCCTTGTACGAGACCAGCGGCCCCTCGTCGCCCTCGAAGAACAACACCTGGGCGATGCCTTCGTTGGAATAGATCTTCGCCGGCAGCGGCGTGGTGTTCGAGATCTCCAGCGTCACATAGCCCTCCCACTCCGGCTCGAAGGGCGTGACGTTGGTGATGATGCCGCAGCGCGCGTAGGTGGACTTGCCCACCGTGATCGTCATGACGTTGCGCGGGATGCGGAAGTACTCCACCGACCGCGCCAGCGCGAAGCTGTTCGGCGGCACGATGCACACATCGCCCTCGTACTCCACGAAGCTCTTCGGGTCGAAGTGCTTGGGGTCGACGACCGAGTTGAGCACGTTCGTGAAGATCCGGTACTCGGGGGCCACGCGCATGTCGTAGCCGTAGGCCGAGACGCCGTACGAGACGACGCCCTCGCGCATCTGGGAGCTCTCAAAGGGCTCGATCATCCCGTGCTTCTCGGACATCTCGATGATCCAGCGGTCGTTCTTGATGGACACGGCGTGCGGGGTCGGGGTCAGGGGCGGGCCTGCGCCAGCCCGAATCCTAGTCCCTGCCGTGGCGCTGGGGAACCGCGCAGGCGATGCCGCTACATTGCGCGGATGCGATCGCCTGCGGCCTGCCTGTTATTCGCGATGGCCTGCGCCGCGCCAGACCCACCGCCCCGCGCAGACGCACCGTTTGCCGCGGCGATCGAGTCCGCCGCCCTCCGCAGCGATGTGGTCCGCGAGGCGTCCGGGCTCGTGAGTTCCGCGCGGCACCCAGGCGTGTTCTGGACGCACAATGATTCCGGTGATGAACCGCGCATCTTCGCCATCGACGCCAGCGGTGCGATCCGCGCGACGCTGCGGATCGCAGGCGCGCGCAACCGCGACTGGGAAGACATCGCGCGCCGCGGCGACACCTTGTTCATCGCCGACGTCGGGGACAATGCGGCGGTGCATCCGTCCGTTCGTGTCTATGCGGTGCTGGAACCGGCCGCACTCGCAGACGGGTCACTCGCGCTGGTCGCGCAGTACGAGCTGCACTATCCGGACGGTGCCCGGGACGCCGAGACCTTCATCGTGGACCCGCTGAGCGGCGACTGGTTCATCGTCACCAAGCGCGGGGAGCGGTCGCGGCTCTACACGCTTGCTGCCGCGTCTCGCGCCGAGACGGGCGCACCGATGGCTGCAGGGTCAGGTGATGTGCCGGGCGCGACTCCGGCTCTCGTCCTTGCGCGTGTCGAGGGAGTCTTGCCGTTCCGTCTCGCCGTCGCGGGCGATGTGTCCGCCGACGGGACCGAGGTCCTCGTGAAGACCTACACCGAGGTCTTCTATTGGAAGCGTGGGGCGGGGGAGTCACTCGCCGCCTCGCTTCTGCGCCCACCCCGACGGCTGCCCTACCGCCCCGAACCACAGGGCGAAGCCATCGCTTTCACGCTGGACGGCGACGCCTACGCCACGCTCTCGGAAGCGGCGGGCGGAGGCGTCGCCCAGCGGTTGTTGCTCTACCGGCGTGCACCCTAGCCGCGGGTGCGCGGCTCCGCGTCTTACCGCCGCCCGCCGTAGTTCAAGCTGAAGCCGATGCCGAACACCGGATCGGCACCTTCGAGTCCGATCGGAAAGAGCACGTTCGGGCGCACCGAGAGCTGGTCGTTCAGCACGAGGCCGAGCGCCAGGCCGGCCGTGCCGTAGGTGTCCGCCTCCTCCACCGAGCCGCCGACACCGTCGAAGATGTTCGCCGAGTACGCGAAGCCGAGTTGGACGGAGGGCACGATGGCCAATCGTGAGCCGCGCACCAACTCGCCGCCGAGGGCCAGGCCGAAGCCCACGGCGCGCGAGGTCAGGTCAGTGCCGAACCCGTCGATGTCTTTCGGCCCGAATCCGAACTGGGCACTGAGCAGCGGGCAGATCTGCGCCGTACCCGCGGTCGCAGGCACTTGGTAGCCGATGTTGGCGCCCGCCAACAGTTGGGTGCCCGTGACACCCTTGAAGGTGGTGCCTCCCGCAAACACACCACCGAAGACGGACTCCGAGCCGCCGCCCCAGCCGGCGCCGAAACTGGTGGCGTCGTTCCCCGTCATCACGTCACCCGACAGCTGTAGGTGACCTTGGGCGAACGACGGGTTGCCGAGGCAGGCCTGCGCGGCCAGCGCCGCGGGGAGCAGCACTGCGGCCGCGAGAGCGGTGACGCAATGGCGCAGGGATCGAGACGTGAGCATGGAATGACCTCGAGGTCGAGTGAATCGCAGCGGTGCAGGAACAGCGCGTGCTACCCAAGCCTGCGCCGTCGGTTCTTCAGGTTCCATCGCAGTCTGCGCGGCCTCGCACCGAAACGCGAGCGCGGTTGAATCCCCGACGATGTGATTCGGGATTGCGGCGCACAACACGTTGTCGCGCATCGCGTTCCGGTTGCTTCGCTATTGGCGCACGGCTACTTTCCGCCGAGACAAAAATCGTTCGTGAATTTTTTCACGAATCGCCACGCCCGAGCCTTCCCCCCAAATGGAACGGACGTACCTCCCAGTCCTTCTGCTCCTTGGATTTGTCGCCGTCAATGCGGTGCTCATCCTTGGGCTGTCGCATTTCCTGACGCGCGCCCGGCCGACGCCGGTGAAGCAAGAGGCCTACGAGTCGGGCATGCCCGTCCTCGGCGACGCGCGCGAACGCTTCTCCGTCAAGTTCTATATGGTGGCGATGCTGTTCATCGTCTTCGACATCGAGACGGTGTTCATGATCCCCTGGGCCGCCTACTACCAGCAGCTCTCGTGCATGGCGCCGCTGGTGAGCGGCATCTGTCCGGGTGGCCAGCTCACCTTCTTCGGGCTCGGTGAGATGCTGGTCTTCGTTGCCATCCTGCTGGCGGGCTTCATCTACGTCTGGAAGAAGGGAGCGCTGCAATGGGATTGACCACGCGGCCGGATCCGGCTTCCGCCGTCTCCTATAATCCGCAGACGCAGGAAGGCTGGATCACCACCCGCCTCGACTTCCTCGTCAACTGGGGCCGCGCGAACTCGCTGTGGCCGATGCCCTTTGGCACCGCCTGCTGCGCCATCGAGTTCATGGCCACGGCCGCCTCGAAGTTCGACCTCGCACGCTTCGGCATGGAGCGGATGAGCTTCTCGCCGCGCCAGAGCGACGTGCTGATCTGTGCGGGCCGCGTGCCGTTCAAGCTCGCGCCGGTCATCCGCCGCATCTACCAACAGATGCACCAGCCGAAGTGGGTCATCTCGATGGGCGCCTGCGCCTCGTCGGGTGGCATGTTCGACTCGTATGCCGTGGTGCAGGGCATCGACACGATCATTCCCGTGGACGTCTATGTGCCCGGCTGCCCGCCGCGTCCCGAAGGCCTCATCTACGGCATCATGATGCTGCAGAAGAAGGTCATGCAGGAGCGGATGTCCAACACTGCGCTGCGCGACGAGTTGATGCCTGACCCCGAATCGCAGCTCTACATCCCGCCTTCGCGCATCGACGAGCTGTCGGAGCCGTTCGGCAACTCGGTGCACCAGACCCGGTCGGCGCCGTGAGCAAGTCCATGGAGAAGTACGGCGCGCCCGCCTTCGAGATCGTTTACCCGGCCTCGGCGGACACCCCGGCGACGCCACGAAACATCCCGCATCGCGGCGGCGCGATGAACCCGACGGTCGAGGCGATGCGCGCCAAGTTCGGCGCGGCCGTCCAGCGCGCCGAGGTGGTCTGGGGCGAGACGACGGTGTTCGTCGAGCGCGCCAAGGTCGCCGAGATCTGCGCCTGGCTGCAGTCGGACCCGGCGCAGCGCTACGAGTACCTGTCGGATGTGACCGCGGTCGAGTACCGCGACCACGGTCGGCCGATTGAAGTCGTGTGGCACATCCGCTCCGTACGGAACCGCCGCTTCATCCGCCTCAAGACCGAACTCCCGAAGGACGGCAAGACGCCGCTCGTCGTGCCCAGCGTCTGGAGCGTGTGGAAGGGCGCCGATTGGTTGGAGCGCGAGTGCTACGACATGTTCGGCATCCGCTTCGAGGGTCACCCCGACCTGCGCCGCATCCTGATGTGGGAGCAGTACAAGGAAGGCTATCCCCTGCGGAAGGACTTCCCGATGCGCGGCCGCTTCTCGCGCTCGGAGCAGCTGAAGCAGGCGTTGGCTGCCAATCCCGAGGCCCGGTACTCGATGGAAGAGCTTTCCATCTCCGATGCCTTCGAGGACCTGCCCTCGGACATGCGTGCCCGCCTGAAGGGCGGCGAGCAGACGGGAGAGTAAACCGCAATGCCTACCGCCACCGACAAGCGCACCATCGAGGTCGCGCTTTCCACGACCGGTCTCGGAGCCGACGGCAAGCCGCAGCGCATCCCGCTGGGCGCCGAGGGCCTGATGACGCCGCATGACGCGATCGAGCCGGAGCTCGAAGGCGAGCACATGCTCATCAACATCGGGCCGCAGCACCCCGCCACGCACGGCGTGCTGCGTCTGGTGCTCGAGCTCGACGGCGAGACCGTCGTGCGCTGCATCCCGCACGTGGGTTACCTGCACTGCGGCTTCGAGAAGATCGGCGAATACCGCCAGTACAACCAGATCATCCCCTGGACCGACCGCGAGGACTACCTGAACTCGATGGGCAACAACGTTGCCTTCGTGCTCGGGGCGGAGCGGCTGTTCGGCGTGGAGATCACGCCGCGTTGCACCGTGCTGCGTGTGATCGCGATGGAGCTCTCGCGTATCATTTCGCACCTGGTCTGGCTGGGCACGACCTGCATCGACATCGGCGCGTTCACGCCGTTCCTGTGGAGCTTCCAGGAGCGTGAGAACGTCTACAACCTGCTGGAGCGCTGGACCGGCGCGCGGCTCACGACCAGCGGAACGCGCATCGGTGGCATGATCGCCGACGTGCCGGAGGGCTGGACCGACCAGCTCAAGCACTTCATCGAGACCTTCCCCAAGACGCTGGACCAGGTCGAGGGGATGCTCAACAAGAACGCCATCTGGGTCGGCCGCACGGTTGGACTCGGCGTGATGACGCCGGACGAGGCGCTCAACTATGGATTGAGCGGCCCGATGCTCCGCGCCTCGGGTGTGGCCTACGACGTCCGCAAGGACTTCCCGTACCTCGACTACGAGACCTACGACTTCGACGTGCCGGTCGGTACCAACGGCGACGTTTATGATCGCTTCCTGGTCCGTCAGGAAGAGCTGCGCCAGTCGGTGCGTATCCTCGAGCAGGCGCTGAAGCGTTTGCCCGACGGTCCGGTGAACGTGGATGACCCGCGGCTCATCCTGCCTCCGAAGTCCAAGGCGACCAGCGAGATGGAATCCATGATCCATCACTTCAAGGTCGTGATGGAAGGCCCGCGGCCCCCGATCGGCGAGACCTACGTGCCGATCGAGAGCCCGAAGGGCGAGAAGGGCTACTACTTCGTCTCCGACGGCACGGCCAAGCCGGTGCGCTGGCGCATCCGGCCGCCCAGCTACGTCAACCTTTCGGCGATCCCGAAGATGGTCGAGGGCCACCTGCTCTCCGACGTCATCGCGATCAACGCCTCCATCGACATCGTGATGGGAGAGATCGACCGGTGAGCCACGGCCCCTCCGCCCCCTCGGCGGCCCCGAGTGGTCAAAAGAATCACGACCACGCGCCTTATGAGCCGGTGTTCACGCCGGGCTCGGCGCGCCTGAAGGAGTTGCAGGATCTCATCACGCGCTATCCCGACAAGCGCGCCACGTTGCTGCCTGCGCTGTGGATGGTGCAGCAGGAACGCGGTTGGATCAGCGACGACGCCATGCGCGAGGTCGGCGACCAACTCGGTTGCACCGCCGCTTATGTGAAGGGTGTGGTGACGTTCTACACGATGTACCACCAGCATCCGGTCGGAAAGCATTTCATCCAGGTGTGCACGACCTCGCCCTGCCTCTGCGCCGGTGCCGACAAGGTCGTCGAGGCCTTCCTCGAGCACACGGGCTGCAAGGAACTCGGCCTTACCTCGCCGGACGGCAAGTACACCGTGATCGAAGTCGAATGCCTCGGCGCCTGCGGCTTCGCGACGCCGGTGCAGATCAATGAGGACTACGTGGAGAACGTGACGCCGGAGAAGGTGCCGGAGATTCTGCGAGGGCTCGCGTAATGGGCTATCCGCACAAGAGCCATCCCCGCGAGACGCCGGTCCTCAGCAAGCACTTCGGTGACCCCGAGGCACGCACGCTCGAGGGCTGGAAGTCACGCGGCGGCTACAAGGCGCTGCAGCAGGCGCTGTCGATGGATCCCGTCGCCATCCAGAACGTGGTGAAGGAGTCCGGCCTTCGCGGCCGCGGCGGCGCCGGATTCCCGACCGGCCTCAAGTGGTCCTTCATGAAGCTCGGCGACGGCAAGCCGCACTACCTCTGCTGCAACGCCGACGAATCCGAGCCGGGCACGTTCAAGGACCGCGAGATCATGCGCTGGACGCCGCACGCCCTCATCGAGGGCTGCGCGATCGGTGCCTACGCGATTGGCGCCGAGACGGCCTACATCTACGTGCGTGGCGAGTTCACCGAGCCCATCAAGCGGCTCGAGGACGCGCTGGTCGAGGCCCGCAAGGCGGGCATCATCGGCCCCAACGCGATGGGTTCGGGCAAGAAGATCGATGTGTGGGTGCACCGCGGCGCGGGCGCGTACATCTGCGGCGAGGAGACCGCGCTGATGAACTCGCTCGAGGGCAAGCGAGGCAATCCGCGCATCAAGCCGCCGTTCCCGGCGGTGAGCGGCCTCTTCGGGATGCCGACGACGATCAACAACGTCGAGACGCTGGCCGCCGTGCCGCACATCCTGAACAACGGCGCTGAGTGGTACAAGGCGATGTGCCTGTCCTCGCCGAAGAGCACCGGTTCCAAGTTGTTCTCGGTCTGCGGCAACGTGGCCAAGCCGGGCAACTATGAAGTCGTGATGGGATTCCCGTTCAAGGAGTTCCTGTACGACCTCTGCGGCGGCCCGCCGCCGGGCCGGAAGTTCAAGGCGATCATCCCCGGCGGCTCGTCGGTGCCGGTGATCACCATCGAGGAGGCCGAGTCCGTGAAGATGGACTACGAAGGATTCCTCGAAGTGGGCACGATGCTCGGTTCGGGCGGCGTCATCATTTTCGACGACGCGCAGTCGATGCCGCGGCAGTTGGCGCGCCTCGCGCGCTTCTACGCGCACGAGAGCTGCGCGCAGTGCACGCAGTGCCGCGAGGGCACGGCCTGGATGACGAAGATCCTCGAGCGCATCGTGGACGGCCACGGCACGTTCGAGGACCTCGATACGATCTTTGAGCTCTCCGAGAACATGACGGGCAAGACGATCTGCGTGCTCAGCGATTCCTGCGGCGCGCCAGTGACCAGCGGCATCAACCGCTTCCGTGGGGAGTTCGAGGCGCTGATCAAGGGCAAGCGGTCGTCCACCGTGGCGGTGGGCGCATGAGCGGCGTCACGCTGACCATCGAAGGGCGCCAGGTGACGGTGCCCGCGGGGACGAGCATCCTCGAGGCGGCCAAGGCCGCCGGTGTGCTCATCCCGCACTACTGCTATCACCCCGGGCTTCCCGTGGCCGGCGTCTGCCGCATGTGCCTCGTGGAAGTCGAGAAGATGCCCAAGCTGGCCCCGTCCTGCGCGACGGCCGTCGGCGAGGGGCAGGTGGTGCACGTCTACTCCGAGAAGGCACTCGAGGCCCGCAAGGGCGTGCTCGAGCTGCTGCTCATCAACCATCCGCTCGACTGCCCGATCTGCGACCAGGCCGGTGAGTGCGAGCTGCAGGACTACACGTTCCAGGAAGGGCGCGCCGACTCGCGCTATCGCGAGCCCAAGCGCTTCAATCCGGTCGAGGACTTCGGTGGCGACGTCCTCTACGTCACCAACCGCTGCATCCTCTGCACGCGCTGCGTGCGCTTCATGGAGGACGTGCACGAGGCGCCGGTGCTCAACGTCTCCGAGCGTGGTGACCGTGCCTGCATTGGCAAGGCACCGGATGCGGACCTCACGCAGCCGTGGGCGGCGAACGTCATCGACCTCTGCCCGGTCGGCGCGCTGGTCTCCAAGGACTTCCTGAACAAGGCCCGCGCCTGGGAGCTCGACCGCACGGCTTCCGTGTGCAGCGGCTGCTCGCAGGGCTGCAACACGATCATCGAGACGCGCGACAACGTCGTCGTCCGGCAGAAGCCGCGGTCCAACGAGGCCGTGAACCACTTCTATATGTGTGACCAGGGCCGGCTCGACTATCGCTGGATGAACCGCGCCGACCGCATGGAAGTCCCGAAGGTCAAGATGCACGACGTGCTCTCGCCGGTGGACTGGGACATTGCCTATGGCGAGGCGGCGAAGCTCCTGAAGGGCAAGCGCGCCTACGTGGTGGCCTCGCCCAAGCTCTCCAACGAGGCGCTCTACCTGCTCAAGCAGATTGTGAAGCAGACGAACGGCGAAGGCGTGTTCCGCTGCGCCACGGGCCCCGAGGCGCCGCTGCCTGGCGTGAGCGATCTCTCGCTGCGCGCCGACCGCGCGCCGAACGTGCACGGCGCCGAGCTGCTCGGCTTCGGCCGCCGCGACGCCGACGTGCTCGGCGGGCTGCGCGATGGCGACGTGCTCGTGCTGGCCGACGAGGAACTGCACGGCGTGAACGCCGCCGCCGCGAAGAAGGCCGGCGCCATCATCGTGGTCGGGACGTCGCTGCCGGAGGGCATTCCAACGCCTGACGCCGTGCTGCCGATCGCGAACGTGGCCGAGGAGGAGGGGACCTTCACCAACCTGCGCGGACGCGTGCAGCGCTTCCTGCAGGCCAAGGCGGCGCCCGGTCTCGCGCGCCCCAGCTGGTTCGCGTTGACGGACCTCAACAACGCCTTGGGCATCAAGGGCGAGCACTTCACGCCGGGCGCCGTGTTCGGCGCGCTGGCTGCCACCGAATCTGCCTTCAACGGCCTCAGCTATGAGAGCCTCGGCTTGATGGGTGCCACGGTCGCTGGCGCACAGGCGGGGGCGGCCTAATGGATCAGTCGCAACTCGCCCTCCCGTTCTGGCCGTTCCTCATCGCCACGGTCATCAAGATGCTGGCGATCTTCACGCTCTACATGGTTGGCGTCGCCTACACGACGCTGGCCGAGCGCAAGGTCTCGGCTTGGATCCAGGACCGCCACGGCCCGAACCGCGTCGGACCCTGGGGCCTGTTCCAGGTGCTCGCCGACGGCGTGAAGAACATCATGAAGGAAGAGACGATGCCCGGCGGCGTGAACAAGCCGCTGTTCGTCCTCGCGCCCGCGCTGGCCTTCGTGCCCGCGCTGATGGCCTGGGCGGTGATCCCCTTCGGGGCGCCGCTGCCGACACCCTGGGGCCGCGTGGACCTCGTGGTCGCGGACCTGCCGATTGGATTCCTCTTCACGCTGGCCATCACCTCGCTCGGCGTCTACGGCATCGTGCTCGCCGGCTGGGCCTCCAACAATAAGTACTCGCTCTTGGGCGGCCTGCGCTCCTCGGCTCAGATGGTCAGCTACGAGATCGTGATGGGGATGAGCGCCGTCTGCGTGCTGCTCGTCGCTGGCAACGTCTCGCTGCCTGAGGTCATCGAGCAGCAGGTGTTCCTCGGCTGGAACGCCAAGGTGCTGGCGGTGGCCTGCTTCCTGTTCCTCGTGGCGGCCTTCGCGGAAACCAATCGCGTGCCCTTCGACCTGCCCGAGGCGGAGTCGGAACTCATCGCCGGCTACCACAGCGAATACAGCGCGATGAAGTTCTCGATGTTCCCGATCTCCGAGTACGCCAACATGGTCACGGCCAGCGCGATGTTCGTGACCTTGTTCCTCGGCGGCTGGGACATCCCGTTCACGCACTGGGACAACTTCGGGCCGTACACGGTCGCCAAGGCCATTGCGACCTTCGCGATGTTCTTCGCCAAGGTCGGCTTCTTCGTGTTCTTCTATATCTGGATCCGCTGGACGCTGCCGCGTTTCCGCTATGACCAGCTGATGTCGCTGGGCTGGAAGGTGATGCTGCCGACGGCGCTGGCGTACATCGTCATCGTGGCGTCCACGCTGCTGGGCCTCGACATGGCCGGCGTGGTGCGCGGCCGGACCTTCGGCTGGATCATGGGCGGCCTCAACGCGGTGCTCCTGGTGATTCTCTTCTTCGTCCTCGACCGCGGCCGGCTCGTCAGCCCCGCGTACTCTCGCCTTGAGCGCGCGGAGATGGCGCGGCTGCGCCAGCGCGCCCCGAGCCGTGCGACCCTGCAACCCGGGGAGATCCGCTAGATGGCCATCAACGTGAAGGTGATGGAGCGGCCCATCCGCGACGTCAGCTATGTGCGCGCGACGCTCAGCGGCCTCGGGCTTACGCTCAAGCACCTGGTGAACCCGCACAAGGTCACCATCCAGTATCCCGACCAGAAGTGGGACATCGGCCCGCGCTGGCGTGGCACGCATCGCATGCTGACCACCGAGGACGGCAAGGCGAAGTGCGTGGCCTGCGGCCTGTGTCCGACGGTCTGCCCGGCGAACTGCATCAAGCTCGTGCCCGGCGAGGACGAGGCGGGGAACCGCTACCCGCTGGTGTTCGAGATCGACGAGTTCCGCTGCATCTTCTGCGGTTACTGCCAGGAAGTCTGCCCGGAGGAGGCCATCCATCTCGGGCGGCACTACGAGAACGCCGAGTTCAACCGCGAGCGCTTCGTCTATGACCTCGAGCGTCTCACGGCGCAGACGCACCCCGTGAGCGAGTTGTGGGACCCCGCCGACCCGCGGGGGGAGTGACGATGGGCAACGAGTTCTTCCCGCTCTTCTACGGGTTCCACTTCTATCTTTTCGGCCTGCTGGCGCTGGCGTCGGCAATCCTCTTCGTCACGCGCAAGAGCCCGGTGGCTGCTGCGCTGTGGCTGGTGAACGTGATGTTCTGCCTGGCCGCGCTCTACGTGCTGCTCGACGCGCAGTTCATCGGCGCCATCCAGGTGTTGGTCTACGCCGGCGCCATCATGGTCGTGTTCCTGTTCGTGGTGATGCTGCTCAACCTCGGGCATCCCGACGAGCTCAGCGACATCCGCGGCAAGGCGGGTCGCCTCACCGCCGGCGCGGTGGGCCTCGCGCTGCTGGCCGAGGTGATGGTGTTGGCGCGCTCGCGCTTCCCGCTGCGCCTCGAGATGCCGGTGCCGCCGGCCGAGGTCGCGGTGCAGGGACCGGGCGGCATCATCGGGCCGCTCGCGGGGCCGCTGTTCCGCGAGTACCTGCTCGCCTTCGAACTCACGTCGATGCTGCTCCTGGCAGCCATCGTCGGCGCGGTCGTGATCGGCCGCAAGCGAGGCTGATCCAGACAATGCTTGCCGAATCCCTCGCGCTGTCGGCCGCGCTCTTCACGATCGGTGTCATCGGCGTGCTCACGCGCCGCAACGCCATCATCATCTTCATGTGCGTCGAGCTGATGCTCAACGCCGTGAACCTGTCCTTCGTCTCGCTGAGCCAGCTCTACGGCGCCGCCGGCCAGGTGTTCGTGATCTTTACGATGACCGTCGCCGCCGCCGAGGCGGCCGTCGGGCTCGCGATCATCATCGCCATCTTCCGTCACCGCCAGTCGGTGAATCTTGAAGACATCAACCTGCTGAAGGGCTGATGGTCACCCAGTCCGAGCTCCCCTCGATGGGGCACCCCCTCGCGGACACCGTCGCGCGCTTCGCCTGGCTGCTGCTGGCGTTGCCGCTGCTGGGCTTTCTCGCCAACGGCTTCCTGTCGCTGCGCGCCGCGGCCAAGCCCGGCCCGGCCGATCCCACCAAGGCCTCCGAGCACCACGGCGACGATGCGCACGCGCACGACGCAGCCGGTGACCACGGCCACGATGCCCACGGCCACGACGACGGCCACCACGCGGTGCGCCATCCGGCCGCTGGCCTCGTCTCGCTGATCGGCCCCGGCGTGCTGCTGCTCTCGTTCGCCGTCGCCGTCGCGACGTTCCTGGCGATGAGCGGTGCGCACGCCGAGTCGCCCTACGTGCTCACGCTGTTCCAGTGGATGCCCACGGGAAAGCTGAACATCGACGTGGCGCTGCAGCTCGACCAGCTCTCGATGGTGATGGTCATGACCATCACCGGCGTCGGCTCGCTGATCCACATCTTCAGCGTCGGCTACATGCAGGACGATCCTGGGTACCCGCGCTACTTCGCGTACCTGAACCTGTTCGTCTTCTTCATGCTGCTGCTGGTGCTCGGCGCCTCCTACCCGCTGATGTTCGTCGGCTGGGAGGGCGTGGGGCTCTGCTCGTATCTGCTGATCGGGTTCTGGTTCCACGAGAAGGCCAACGCCGACGCCGGCAAGAAGGCCTTCATCGTGAACCGCATCGGCGACTTCGGCATGCTGGTCGCGATGTTCCTGATGTTCGCCAACTTCGGCACACTGTCGTTCGTGGGTGTCGAGGGCGCGGCGGCCCAGCTGGAGATGGGCTCGCTGGTGGCCACGGCCATCTGCCTCTTCCTCTTCCTCGGCGCCGCCGGCAAGAGCGCCCAGATGCCGCTCTACGTCTGGCTGCCCGATGCCATGGCCGGCCCGACGCCGGTCTCGGCGCTGATCCACGCCGCCACGATGGTGACGGCGGGCGTGTACCTCGTGGCGCGCAGCGGCACGCTGTTCTCGATGGCGCCGACCGCGCAGCTCACGGTGGCCTTCGTCGGTGCGCTGACGGCCGTGTTCGCCGCGACGATCGGCCTCAAGCAGTGGGACATCAAGAAGGTCCTCGCGTACTCCACCGTCTCGCAGCTCGGCTACATGTTCGTCGGCGTGGGCGTGGGCGCGTACACCGCGGGCGTCTTCCACCTGATGACGCACGCCTTCTTTAAGGCGCTGCTGTTCCTCGGCTCGGGCTCCGTGATCTACGCCATGCACCAGGCGTACCACGCGACGCACAACCACGAGGACGCGCAGGACATGCGCAACATGGGTGGGCTGCGGCATCACATGCCCATCACGTTCTATTTGATGTGGATCGCCACGTTGGCCATCGCGGGAATCCCGGTGTTCTCGGGCTTCTTCTCCAAGGACGAGATCCTCGCCTCGGTGTTCGCCCGCACGCACGGCTCCACGCTGGCCGAGGCCAGCTGGCTTGGCGTTCCTGGCAGCACGCTGCTCTACGTGATTTATGGGCTCGGCCTCGCGGCCGCGCTGATGACCGCGATCTACATGACGCGGATGATGCTCTACACCTTCCACGGCCCGAACCGGACGGGTGAGGCCGAGCGGCCGCACCTCAAGGAAGCGCCCTGGGTGATGACGGGCCCGCTGGTCGTGCTCGGCGTGCTGTCGTTGGCGGGCGGCTGGTTCAACCTGCCAATCATCACCGGCGGGGCGCTGGGCCCGGTCGAGGTGCTGCACCACTGGCTGGAGCCGGTGATCGGCCGCGCCGCGATGATTGTGACGATGGGCGAGGCGCCGCATCTCTCGCACTCCACGGAGTACGCGCTGATCGGTACGGCGGTGGCCATCGCCGTGATCGGCATTGCCTTCGCGGTGCTGCGCCTCAAGCCGGCCGCGCTGGTGCCGGCCAAGCAGGCGCCCGCCGAGGAAGGCATCGGCAAGGTGCTGAACAACAAGTGGTACGTGGACGAGGCCTACGACAAGGTCGTTGTCCAGCCGACGGTGGGCGTCTCGCGCACGCTGCTGTGGAAGGGCGTGGACACGGGCATCATCGACGGCTTGCTCGTGAATGGCAGTGCGCTGTTCGCCCGTGCGCTCGGCTGGTTCGGCGCGCAGGCGCAGTCCGGCCGCGTCGGCACCTACGCCTGGGTGCTGGTGCTCGGCGCGGTGATGGTCCTCAGCGCCTTCTCCTTCCTCTGATCCGACCGTGACCGCGCTTCTTGATTCCATCGGCTACAACGGCTGGATCCTCCCGGTCCTCCTCGGCCTTCCGCTCGCCGGCGCGCTGCTGCTGTTCGCGCGCGGCGGGAAGGGAACGCCCGAGGAGCGGATGGCCGCCGACCGTTCGCTGGCGCTCTGGCTGTTCATCGCCGAGGCCGTGCTCTCGCTGGGACTCTGGTGGTCCGTCGATGCGACGAGCCCTGACTGGCAGGCCGCGGTGAAGCTGCCTTGGATCCCACAGTGGGGCGTGACCTTCCACGTGGGGCTCGACGGCATCTCGATGATGCTGGTCCTGCTGACGACGCTGTTGATGCCGCTGGCAGTGCTAGGCGGCTGGACGTCCATTCGTGAGAAGACCAGCGCCTACTACGCGCTCCTGCTGATCCTCACCACGGGCATGCTCGGCGTCTTCATGGCGCTGGACCTCGTGCTCTTCTACGTGATGTGGGAAGTGATGCTGGTGCCGATGTACCTGATCATCGGTGTGTGGGGCGGGGCACGGCGGCTCTACGCCAGCCTCAAGTTCTTCCTCTACACGATGGTCGGCTCGCTGCTGATGCTCGTCGCGGTGATCTGGCTCGGCCTTGCCGCGCAGCGCGCGGGCGTGCCGAACTTCAGTTACGACGCCTTGCTCGAGCTCTCGCGCAACGGCAACTGGAACGGCTCGCTGTGGCTGTTCGGGGCCTTCGCCGTGGCCTTCGCCGTGAAGGTGCCGATGTTCCCCTTCCACACGTGGCTGCCGGACGCCCACGTGGAGGCGCCGACCGCCGGCTCGGTGATCCTGGCGGCGATCATGCTCAAGATGGGCACCTTCGGTTTCGTCCGATTCGCGCTCCCGCTGTTCCCGATGGCGGCGATGCACCCGACGGTACGCACGGTGATGCTGGTGCTGGCCGTCGTCGGCATCGTCTACGGCGCGCTGGTGGCGCTGGTGCAACCCGACTTCAAGAAGCTCGTGGCCTACTCGTCGGTGAGCCACCTGGGCTTCGTGATGCTCGGGCTCTTCGCGATGACCATCGAGAGCGTGCAGGGCGCGCTGGTGGTGACGATTTCGCACGGCGTGTCCACGGGCGCGCTGTTCCTCCTCATCGGCATGATCTATGAGCGGCGGCACACGCGGCTGGTGGATGACTTCGGCGGCATCGCCAAGGTGATGCCGGTGTTCGCCGTGTTCCTGACCATCGTCGCGCTCTCGAGCATCGGCGTGCCGGGCACCAACGGATTCGTGGGCGAGTTCCTCGTCCTCATCGGGTCCTTCCCGACGCAGCCGTACTACGCGTTCATCGCGGCCACCAGCGTGATCATCGCCGCGGCGTACCTGCTCTGGGCCGTGCAGCGCATCATCTACAACCCGCTGGTGAAGCCCGAGAACGAGAAGCTGCGCGGCATGGACCTCAACTGGCGCGAGATTGGGCTGCTGGTGCCGCTCGTCGCCGCGATCCTCTGGATTGGTGTGTATCCGAAGCCGATGCTGAACAAGACCGAGGCTGCCGCCGGCCGCCTCGTGCGGATGGTGGAGTCGGTGCGCACGGGCCCGGGCGGCGCGGACATTGCGAACCAGGGAGGGAACTGAGATGAGCTACGATCTCAGCGTGCCCGCCCAACTGCTCGCCGCGCTGCTGCCTGACCTGGTGCTGATGGTCGGCGCGATGGGCGTGATGCTCTTCGCCGCCATGCGGCACGACAGCGCCGCGCATCAGCGCTCGGTGGGCATCGCGTCCATGGGCCTGGTCGTCGCGACCATCGTCGCCGTGATCTACATGGCCCTGCGTGGCGATAGCGCCGGCGCTGGCGTCATTGCCGTCGATGGCTTCCGCTGGGCCGTCGACCTCGTGGTGCTGGTCGCCGCGCTGGGCACGATCGCCCTCGGCATTGAGTACAACGACCGGGAGGGCATCACGCACGGCGAGTTCCACGTGCTCGTGCTCTTTGCGGCCGCCGGCATGATGGTACTCGGCGCCGCCCGTGACCTGATGGTGCTCTTCCTGGGCATCGAGATCATGTCGGTGGCGGTGTACGTGCTCGCCGGCCTCAACCGCCGCAGCCCGCGTTCGGCCGAGGCGGCGCTCAAGTACTTCCTGCTCGGCGCCTTTGCGACGGGCTTCATGCTCTACGGCATCGCCCTCGTGTATGGCGCGACCGGCGCGACGCAGTTCGCGGCCATCGGCTCACGGATCGCCGGCTACGGCCTGCTCGGGCATCCGATGCTGCTGGTTGGCATCGGCCTGCTGACGGTTGGTCTGGGCTTCAAGGTCGCGGCCGTGCCGTTCCATATGTGGGCTCCGGACGTCTACGACGGCGCGCCGACGCCGATCACCGCGTTCATGGCCGCGGCGGTGAAGGCTGCGGCCTTCGCGGCCTTCGCGCGCATCTGGTACGAGTGCTTCCAGATGCCGGTCGAGGCCTGGGCGCCGGCGCTGTGGTGGATCGCCGTCGTGACGATGGTCGTGGGCAACGTGGTGGCCCTGCAGCAGCAGAACCTCAAGCGGATGCTCGCCTACTCGAGCATCGTGCACTCGGGCTATCTCATCGTGGCCGTGCTCGCCAACTCGGCGCTCGGCTCCTCCGCTTTCGTGTTCTACGTGCTGGCGTACACGCTCGCGACCTTTGGGGCCTTTGGCGTGTTGAGCGCGGTGCAGCGTGGTGGTGATCGTCCGCCGATGATGGCGGATGTCGCCGGCCTCTGGCACGTGCGTCCCTGGCTCGCCGTGGGAATGGGTGTGTTCCTGCTTGCGCTGCTTGGCTTCCCGGTCTTCGGTGGGCTTGGCTTCTTCGCGAAGTGGTATCTGGTCCGTGCCGCGCTCAGTTCCACGCTCGACCTCAATGCATTGGCCGTGATTCTCGTGGTCACCTCGGTGATTTCCGCGGGCTACTATCTCCAGGTCGTGCGCGTGATGTTCATGCAGCCGCGTGCGGAAGACGCACCGGAGGTGCCGGTGGCCGGAGCATTCACGCGCGCGGTGCTGGTCGCCGCCGCGGCCGTGATCCTGTTCTTTGGGCTGTATCCGACGCCGCTCGCCACCTGGAGCCAGTCGGCGGCCTTCCCGACGTATGCTGAATCCGCGCGCGCGGCCGCCATGGTGGACGGCGGCGGCGCCTCGCGCTAGGCGCAGGACTCGTCAATGATCGCGGCCGGAATTTTTCGCCAGTACGACATTCGTGGCGTCGTCGGCAAGGACCTAACGACCGAGGCAGCCGAGGCCATCGGCCGCGCCTACGCGGTGATCCTCGCGGAGCGGGGCATTTCGGGCGCCGTCGCCGTGGGCCGCGACAACCGTCCGAGCGGTGTGGCGCTGCGTGATGCCCTCGTGAAGGGGATGACCGAGAGCGGACTCGATGTCATTGACGTCGGTGTCGTGCCGACACCGCTGCTCTACTGGTCGCTGCATCATCTCCCGGTCGTGGCGGGCATCCAGATCACGGGCTCGCACAACCCGCCTGAGTACAACGGCTTCAAGTGCTGCATCGGCCACGGCTCGCTGCACGGGGAGGGCATCCAGCGCTTGAGGGCCATTATCGAAGGCGGCAAGTTCCGCAGCGGCCGCGGCCAGGTCTCCAGTGAGCAGGTCGTTGAGCGCTACGTGGCCGACATCGTCGCCCGCATCGGCCCGCTGCCGAAGGATCTCAAGGTCGTGATCGACTGTGGGAATGGTGTCGGGGCCGTGGTGGCACCCACGCTGTTTCCCGCGCTGGGCATCACGCCCACCTGGCTGTTCGAGGAGAGCGATGGCAGCTTCCCGAACCACCATCCCGATCCCACTGTCGTCGAGAACCTGCAGGACCTGATCCGCACGGTGCGCGAGACGGGCAGCGAGCTCGGCATCGGCTTCGACGGCGACGCCGACCGCATCGGCATCGTGGATGGCGAAGGCACGATCATCTGGGGCGATTACCTGCTGCTGCTCTACGCCCGCGACGTGCTCGCGCGCACCGGCAAGGGCCAGTCGATCATCTTCGACGTGAAGTGCTCGCAGGCGTTGCCCGACGGCATCGAGAAGGCCGGTGGCAAGCCCGTGATGTGGAAGACGGGACACTCCCTCATCAAGGAGAAGATGAAGGAGCTCAAGGCTCCCATCGCCGGCGAGATGTCGGGCCACATGTTCTTCACGGAAGGCTTCTATGGCCACGACGACGCGCTCTACGCGGCTGCGCGGCTGCTGCGCATCGTGGCGGACGCCAAGAAGCCGGTCGCCGAGCTCCTCGCCGACGTGCCCCGTTTCGTCTCCACGCCGGAGATGCGCGTGGACTGCCCCGACGACCGCAAGGAGATCGTGACGCAGTTGGCGCTGGAGCACTTCCGGCAGAAGTATCCCGTGAGCGACGTCGACGGCGTCCGCATCCTGTTCGACGGCGGCTGGGGCCTGATCCGCAGTTCCAACACGCAGCCGATCCTGGTGATGCGTTTCGAGGCCTCGAGCGAGGCCCGGCTTGCCGAGCTGCGCGCCGAGGTCGAGGGCTGGCTGGCGACGCAGGGCGTCACGGTCGGAGCCTCGTCGGGCCACTGAGATGAGCGGCCGCTCCCGGCGCGGCCTGCTCGCATTTGTGCTCGGGGGCGCCCTGGCGCTCCTTGCCGGCCGCTGGGCCGCCGGCCTCTACGCCGAACGCGCGTTCTTTCATGCGCTGGGTCTCCACGGCATCTGGCACGCCAAGGTGACCACACTCACCGTGCTCGGCTTCGGCACGTTCCTCGTCGCGGGGCTGTTCGCCTTCGCCAATCTCTACGCGGTTCGGCAATCCATCGTGTCGCTGGTGCTCCCGCGACAGGTGGGTGACCTCGAACTCGCCGAGGCCATCCCCACCGCGCGCCTGACGATCGTCGCCATCGTGCTCTCCGTGGCCATCGCGGCGCTGTTTGCCTTGTTGCCGCACGACTGGCATCGCGCACTGCTGGCCTGGGATGGCGTGTCGTTCGGGGAGCGCGAGCCATATCTCGAGCGCGACCTGGGCTTCTATGTGGCTTGGCTGCCGTTCGAGCGCGCCGTGCAGGAGCGGGTGCTGCTGGCGAGCGTGGGCGTGGGGATGCTGGCCTGCGTGCTGTATGCGCTGACGCCGAGCGTGCGCTGGGGACCGAGTGGCCTCTACGTCTCCACCTGGGTGCGGCGCCATCTTTCCGCGCTGGCGGGGCTGCTCGTGCTGCTCGTCGGCTGGGACTGGCGCCTGGATCGCTACGAGCGTCTTGCGGATGGTTCGGGCGTCACGCAGTTGGCAGAGGCGGCGGGATTGTTCACGCTCTTCGACCACCGTATCGCGCAGCCGTATCTGGCGGTGGCGTCGTTTGCGAGCATCCCGGTGGCGGCGGTGCTCGTCTGGGCGGGCTGGCGCGGCTACCTGCGCCTGGGCCTCGCGCTGCTCTCGGCGCTGATCCTGGGCGGCCCGATGGCCTCGGCGCTGCTGCCTGCGGTGGCTAAGCGCACGCTCGCACGCCCGGCCTCGCAGCGCTTGGAGCGTTCGTACGTCACCACCTCCGCGCTGTTCACGCGGCGCGCCTTTGGTGTGGATGCGATTGCCGGTGGCGACACCGTCGTGGTGCCGAGCCTGGCGCTGCGCGATCTGGCCACGCAGGTCAGCGCGTGGGACCCCGCGGCGTTGGCTGCGCTGGACGAGCGCGCGGGTGCTCCTGCCATCATCTCCTGGCGTGCGGCCGCTGCGGGGCTAGAGGCCCTACGGCTCACGCCGGGATCCCCGGCGGGAGTGGCGGCTCAGGACTGGAGCGGCGATGCCTGGACGGCCGCTGCGGCTGACGAGGCCGGACGTCCGTATCTCGCGCCCGGCATCGTGGGCGCGCGACTGCGCCACGTGGTGGTGTCTCCGGGTGCCGGTGCCTTTGCCGTCGTGCCCGACTCGAGCAGCGTGATCCGCGCGCCCGCGTTCGCGTCCACGCTCGACCGACTCGCGCTGGCCTGGGACCTCCAGGATCCGCGTCTACTGTTCCGGGACCTTCCGTCGCCGCGCCCAGTGCTGGTCACGCCGCGCGATGTCCGTGCTCGCCTTCGACGGGCGCTTCCGTTCCTCGCCGCCGGTCCGACCATCACGCCGCTGGTGCGGGGCGACTCGCTGTACTGGGTCGTGGATCTGTTCGTCGCAGCGAGGCGCTACCCGCTCAGCCAGCCGGTCACGGCGGATGGTGCCGCCGTGCACTACGCCCAGTTGGCGGCCACGGCCTTCGTGCACGCGCAGACCGGCGGTATCACCACGGTCCCGGTCGACGCGCCCGACCCCGTGCTCCGGCAGTGGATGCAGCGCTTTCCGGACGCCTTCACGCCGCTCGCCGGAGCGCCGGGTTGGATGCGAACGCAGCGGCCACCCTCGGTGGACCGCACGCGGATCCAGGGCGCGGCCCTGGCGCGCGTGGGTTTCCAGCGCGACAGCGTCGCGACGCGCCGCCTCGCGCGCCCCGATGACGCCGACGTCGACCTGGCCGAAGGCGCACCCAGCTTCTTCCAGTATGACAGTGTTGGCACGCTGGGCTGGGCCGTGCCGCTGGACCTCCCGCGTGACGGGCGCACCTTGGGGCTGCTAATCTCGCGAGGTGGGCCAGAGCGCCGCACGGAGTATCTCGCGTCGCCAGGTCCGAGCTGGACGGCAATGCTCGAACGCCTGCAGCGTGCGGCGGACGAGGCCGGGTTCGGCCGTACGCTGCCGGCGATGCGCCGAGGGCGTGTGCAGGCGATCCCGGTCGACGGCAGCCTGGCGCTGGTGCAGTCGTACTACGCGTGGCCGGATGACGATGAGCCGCGGTTGGCAGGTGTCGTGGTTTTGGTCGGCGATAGCGTGCGTGCGGGTCGCACGCTCGCCGAAACACTGGGGATGCGCGTGACCGGTCGGCCAATGGCGCCGGACGCGTTCCGCGAGCGCGTCGCACGCCTCTACGACGCCATGCAGTCCGCCTTGCGGGCCGGAGACTGGCGCGCGTACGGTGATGCCTGGGCTGCCCTAGGCTCGCTGCTGCGACGCTAGCTCAGAACTGAGCGAACGCTTTTGGGTTTGGAGCGTATGCATGTCGTCTCCCAGGTGATTGGTGGACGCTTGCATACAAACCCTGACCCCGTTCATGCCGCGCCGCAGCACCGGCTCGACTTCACGCCGTTCATTTCTGCAGCAGGCCACGGCCTCCGCCGCGGCCTTTGCCCTCGCGCCCTCATTGGGCCAGGGTGGTGACGCGCCTGCGCCCGTGCGCGTATCCGCCGCCGCAAGCCTCGACAACGAACTGCACGAAGTCACGCTGAGCACGCTGTCGGAGGCGATGTCCACGGGCCGGAAGACGTCGCGCAGCATCACCGAGCTGTACCTCAAGGCCATTCGGGAAATTGATCGCGACGGACCGCGCCTCAATTCCGTCATCGAGCTCAACCCCGACGCGCTGGCCGAAGCCACGCGGCTGGACGAGGAACGCGAGGGACGGGGGGCGCGCAGCAAGCTGCACGGTATCCCGATCCTGCTGAAGGACAACATCGGGACGGCCGACCGCATGCGCACCAGCGCCGGCTCGCTGGCCCTCGCGGACTATCACCCCTCCGAGGATGCGCACGTCGTGCAGCGGCTGCGCGACGCCGGCTGCGTGCTGATCGGCAAGGCGAACATGAGCGAGTGGGCGGGCGCGCGCGGCTCGAGTGCCATCGTCGGCTGGAGCGGGCGCGGCGGACAGACCTGTAACCCCTACGCCCTGGACCGGAGCCCGGGAGGATCCAGCTCCGGCACGGCAGCCGCCGTGTCGGCGAGCTTCGCCGCGGCCGCGGTCGGGACGGAAACGATGGGGTCCATCGTCAGCCCATCGTCGCTGTGCGGTATCGTGGGGATGAAGCCGACGGTTGGACTGGTGAGTCGCAGCGGAATCATTCCCGTCTCGTTCACGCAGGACACGGCCGGGCCGATGGCGCGCACGGTGCGGGATGCCGCGATGCTTCTGACGGTGATGGCGGGGCCGGATCCGGCGGATGCCTCGACCGTTGAGGCCGGTGAGCGCCGGCAGGACTACACCGCGGTCCTCGACCCCGACGGATTGCGTGGCGCGCGCATCGGCGTCGCGCGCAACCTCTTTGGTCTCAGTGCGCACGCGGACCGCGCCGCGAACCTCGCGTTGGCGCACCTGCGGGCCGGCGGGGCGACGTTGGTCGACCCCGTGGAGATCGCCACGGCCCCCGGCATCTGGACCTTCGACGCCGAAGTGCTGTCATACGAGCTCAAGGCCTCGCTGGACGCCTACCTCAAATCGGCGGACCCGAGTGCGCCGGTCCGCTCACTGGCGGATGTGATCGCGTTCAATACGCGCAACCGCGACCGCGAGATGATGTGGTTCGCGCAGGAGACCTTCGAGTACGCGCAGACCAAGGGCCCGCTGACGGACCCCGAGTACCAGCACGCGCTGGCGCTGGTGCGGAAGATGTCGCGCACGGATGGAATCGACGCCACGCTGCGCCGGCACCGGCTCGACGCCATCGTCGCGCCGACGCAGTCGCCGGCTTGGCTCACGGACAACCTGCTCGGCGACAATACGATGCTTGGTAGCTTCGTGACGCCGGCGGCGGCCGGGTACCCGAGTCTGACCGTTCCCTGCGGCGACGTCTCGGGCCTGCCGGTGGGCCTGCTCTTCATTGGGACGGCGTTCAGCGAGGCGACATTGCTACGCCTCGGTTTTGCGTTCGAGCAGCGGGCGCAGGCGCGCCGCGCGCCGACGTTCCTCGAGACGATTCAGCTGCGGGGCTAGGGCGGGAAATCGCCGGGCGCGGCTACCAGAGGGCGGGGGGAAGAACGTATCTTTCACGGCTGTCCCCCCTCTTTTGGAGACGTAGTGAACATTCACGAATACCAAGCGAAGGAGATCCTCCGCGGCTACGGCGTCCCGATTCCCCCCGGGGAAGTGGCGACCACGCCGGCCGATGCCGAGGCAATCGCGACCAAGTACGGCACGGCCGTGATGGTCAAGGCGCAGGTCCACGCCGGCGGCCGCGGCAAGGCGGGCGGCGTGAAGTTCTGCAAGACGCCGGCTGATGCGAAGGCCAAGGCCACCGACATCCTCGGGATGCAGATCAAGGGCCTCACCGTCGAGAAGGTGCTGGTGACGGTCGCCGCCGACATCGGCAGCGAGGCGTATGTGGGCATCATCGTCGACCGCGCGACCAAGAAGCCGGTGTTCATGGTGTCCGCTGCGGGCGGCATCGACATCGAGGAAGTCGCCGCCAAGACGCCCGAGAAGATCCTCTACGTGCCCGTGGACGTGCGCTATGGCCTGCCGAACTATGACGCCATGCGCATGGGCTTCTTCCTCTACGAGGACGTGAAGCAGGCCCGCGCCGCGGCCAAGATCATGCAGCAGCTCTATGCCGCCTTCATGGCCGCTGGCTGCTCGCTGGCTGAGATCAACCCGCTGGTCGTCACGCCGCAGGGCGAGCTGATCGCCGTGGACGGCAAGATGGTGATCGACGACAACGAGCTCGACCGCAGGCCGGAGATCGAGAAGCTGCGCGACGTGAGCTCCGAGGAGCCCTCCGAGGTGGATGCGCGCAACTCGAACCTCACCTTCATCAAGCTCGACGGCGACGTCGGCTGCGTGGTGAACGGCGCCGGCCTCGCCATGGCCACGATGGACCTGGTGAAGTACTACGGCGGCGAGCCGGCCAACTTCCTCGACATCGGTGGGTCGTCGAACCCGGAGAAGGTCGTGAACGCGCTGCGCATCATCACGGCCGACCCGAACGTGAAGGCAATCCTGTTCAACATCTTCGGCGGCATCACACGCACCGATGACGTGGCCAACGGCATCGTCACGGCGACCAAGGCGAACCCGCTCAAGGTGCCGATCGTGATCCGCCTGACGGGCACCAACGAGGAAATCGCGATGCAGATCCTGAAGGACAACGGCTTCTCCGCGTCCAGCGACATGGACGAGGCGGTGCAGGCGGCCGTGAAGCTCGCGAAGGGAGGAAAGGCCGCGTGAGCGTCTTCATCGACAAGAACACCAAGCTGGTGGTGCAGGGCATCACGGGCCGCGACGGCTCGTTCCACGCCAAGCAGATGATGGAGTACGGCACCCAGGTCGTCGCCGGCGTGACGCCGGGCAAGGGCGGCCAGAAGTTCGAGGGCACGGTGCCGATCTTCAACACGGTCGCCGACGCCGTGAAGGAGACGGGCGCGAACACCAGCGTCATCTACGTGCCGCCGCCGTTCGCCGCCGACGCGATCATGGAAGCTGCCGCCTCCGGCGTCAGCCTGGTCGTCTGCATCACGGAAGGCGTGCCGGTGCTCGACATGACGAAGGTCTATCCCTTCGTGAAGGAGCGCGGCGTCCGCCTCATCGGTCCGAACTGCCCTGGCCTCATCACGCCGGGCGCCAGCAAGGTCGGCATCATCCCCGGCCGCATCTGCACCCCGGGCCCGGTGGGCGTGGTCTCGCGCTCAGGCACGTTGACCTACGAAGTGGTCTACCAGCTCACCCGCGCGGGCATCGGCCAGACGACCTGCGTCGGCATCGGCGGCGACCCGATCAACGGCACGAACTTCATCGATTGCCTCGAGGCCTTCGAGAAGGACCCGGCCACCAAGGCCGTGGCGATGATGGGCGAGATCGGCGGCACGGACGAGCAGGAGGCTGCCGAGTTCGTCAAGAAGCACATGAAGAAGCCGGTCGTGGGCTTCATCGCGGGCCAGACCGCTCCCCCGGGCCGTCGCATGGGCCACGCGGGTGCGATCATCTCCGGTTCGTCGGGCACGGCTGCCGAGAAGCTCGAGGCGTTCGCTGCCGCTGGCATGGGTGTGGCGAAGCGGCCGATGGACTTCGTGGAGCTGATCAAGGCGCGGCTGAAGTAGGGCTTCAGGCTTCGTGGAAGGGCTGGGAACGGCTGTTTACCACGGAGACACGGAGACCACGGAGAACTGCGGGCGCGCGATGTGCTCCGTGTCTTCTTCAAGTGATTTCTTAAGGGGGCGCGGCGGACAAATCTGTCCGCCGCGTCCCCTTAGAAGTTGCTGTTGGGAGTAGGCACTGAGGCCTCCGACCCGTCCCGACAACCTCCGTGTCTCCGTGTCTCCGTGGTAAAAAACTTCGCCACCCCGAACCCTGCCTTAGGTCAGTTATCCAACTATCTTTACAGGCTAAGTCAGACCCAAACCGAGAAGAGACAAGTGCCCCTGAACTACACCTTCAGCATCATCAAGCCCGACGCCTTCAACACGGGCAAGGCCGGCAAGATCATCGCCCACCTCGAAGGCCAAGGCTTCAAGCTCAAGGCCGCGCGCGTGATGCAGCTCTCCAAGAAGCAGGCCGAGGAGTTCTACGCCGTGCACCGCGGCCGGCCGTTCTACGCCGAGCTCGTCGAGTTCATGAGCTCCGCCCCCTGCATGCCGTTCGTCGTCGAGCGCGAGAATGCCGTCCACGCCCTGCGTGAGGCCATTGGCGCCACCGACCCGGCCGAGGCCGCTGCCGGGACCGTCCGGAAGCTCTACGCCGAGTCCAAGGGCAAGAACGCCATCCACGCCTCGGACTCCGACGAGAACGCCGTGCGTGAGGCCCGCTTCTTCTTCGCCGAAGCCGACGCCCTCTAAGTGCGCTGACCACAGCGAGTTGCCCAGTTGACCCTAGGGCCTCGTTTCAGTTAGCTTTCAACGTTATGCTCGCGTTCTCCATTCGCACCCTCGCCGAGGGGGCGGTCCACGTTGATGCGGACCTTCCTGCCGACGATTCCGTGTGGATGGCGGGCGATGTCCGCCCCGTAAAGGGCGTCCGCGTCACGGGGCGTCTGAGCGGTGCGGGGCAGGGTCGGTACTACTTCAGCGGCACGTTCCACGGGACGGCCGCCGGCGAGTGCAGACGCTGCCTGGTGCCGGTGGAGTTCGAGGTGCGGAACGAGGCGCACCTGATCTACGCCGACGCCGACGATGAGAACGCCGACGAGCCCGATGTCTACCCGATTGGGGAGCACGGGACCGAAGTCGATCTCCGCGCTGCGATCCGCGAGCAGTGGTTGTTGGATGCGTCCGGCCTTCCGTTGTGCCGCCCCGACTGCAAGGGGCTCTGTCCGACCTGTGGGGCCGAACTCAATGCTGGACCCTGCGCCTGCCAGCCGGCGGCCGTGGGCACGAAGTCCTGATTCCGATTCTTCGCATTTTCCACTAGCAGACCCGAGACTCCGATGGCCGTCCCGAAGCGCCGTACCTCCAAGCGCAAGAAGCGCGCGCGCAACACCCACAAGGTGGCGCCCAAGATCAACATCCAGGCCTGCCCGAAGTGCGGCGCCTCCAAGCGCCCGCACCACGTGTGTGAGGAGTGCGGGTTCTATGCTGGTGAGCAGCGGGTCGCGGCGCGCGAAGCGTAATGGCTCGCATCGCGCTGGACGCGATGGGGGGCGATCACGCGCCCCAGGCACCCATCGCGGCGGCACTGCTCGCCGCCGCTGAACTCGGCGCGCAGCACACAATCCAACTCGTCGGCCAGGAGTCCGTCGTTCGCGACGAACTGGCCAAGCAACTCGCCGGCGCCTCGCCCTTGATGGTCGAGGCGGCGGCGCGTTTCGAGTTTGTGGACGCGCCCGAGGTCATTCTCATGACCGACAAGCCGTCCGTCGCCATCCGCGGCAAGCCCAAGTCCTCGATGGCCCTCGGCCTGCGCCTGCAGACCGAAGGAAAGAGCGACGCCTTTGTCTCGGCCGGCAACACCGGCGCGCAGATGGCCGCCTCGGTGTTCATCCTGCGCCTGCACGAGGGGCTCGAGCGTCCGGCTATCGGCACCGTGTTCCCCACGGCCAAGAATCCCGTGGTCGTGCTGGACTCCGGCGCCAACGTCGACTGCTCGCCCGAGGAACTGGTGAACTTCGCCAACCTTGGGCACGTCTACGCCAAGGACATCCTGCGGCGCGAGAACCCCGCCATCGGACTGCTGTCGATTGGCGAGGAGGCGGAGAAGGGCAACGCCGCCGTCAAGGAGGCGCACCAGTTGCTGCTCAAGAGCGGCCTCAACTTCCTCGGCAACATCGAGGGTCGCGACATCCCGATGGGTGCCTGCGACCGCGGCCCCATCGACGTCGTTGTCTGCGATGGATTCACCGGAAACGTGCTGCTCAAGTTCTACGAGTCGGTCGCCCCGATGCTCTTCGGCATGCTGATGAAGGCTGGCGTGACCAAGGAACAGGTCGCCGGCGCTGCGTCGATGCTCGACTACGCCAAGTACGGCGGTGCGCCGCTGCTCGGCGTGAAGGGCGTGAGCATCATTTGCCACGGCAAGTCCAGCCCCGAGGCCATCAAGAACGGCATCCTCGCCGGCTTGCGGGCCCACGAGTCCAAGATGAGCTCGCATATCGGCGAGCGCGTGCAGGGGGCCGAATGAAGCGTCCATACGCCATGCTGACGGCCACCGCGCACGCGGTGCCGAAGCGCGCGTTCCACAACGACGACTTCGCGTCGATCGGCGTGGAGACGAACGACGAGTGGATCCGCGAACGCACGGGCATCCGTCAGCGCTACGTGGCGGGTGAGGGCGAGAGCCTCACTTCGCTGTCCACCGCGGCGGCGCGCGAGGCCATGGAGGCCGCGGGCGTCACCGCCGCCGAGCTGGATGCGATCATCCTCGGCACCGCGAGCCCCGACCGCCTGCTGCCGGCCACCGCAGTCGAGGTGCAGGCCGCACTCGGCGCCACCCGCGCGGTCGCCTTCGACATCGACTCCGCCTGCTCTGGTTGGCTCTACGGCGTGCAGGTCGCCGAGGGTTTGATCGCCACGGGCGGCTACGAGACGATCCTGGTCATCGGTGGCGAGGTGCTGAGCCGCATCATCAACTGGAAGGACCGCAACACCTGCGTGCTCTTCGGCGACGGCTCGGGTGCGACCATCGTCAAGAAGGCCACGAAGGGTCGCGGCATCCTCTCGGCGTATATGCGCTCTGACGGCACGCTGGCCGACCTGCTGCAGCGCCCGAAGGGTGCCGGCTACGCCCCGATGACGGCCGAGATCCTCGCCGAGGGCTCGCACTTCATCACGATGGCCGGACGCGAGGTGTTCAAGAACGCCGTGCGTTCGATGGCCGACGCGGCGGACCGCGCGCTGGATGGCGCCAAGCTCTCGGCGAACGACATCGACATCATGATCCCGCACCAGGCGAACATCCGGATCATCGAGGCGACGGCGAAGCACGCCAGCATCCCGATGGAGAAGGTGTTCGTGAACGTCGACAAGTACGGCAATACGTCGGCGGCGTCGATCCCCATCGCGCTCAGCGAGGCCATGAAGCAGGGGGTGGTGAAGGAGGGCACGACGGTGATGTTCGTGGCCTTCGGCGCCGGATTCACCTGGGGTTCGATGGTGGTGCGCTTCTGATGATCCTCCTCTTTCCGGGGCAGGGATCGCAGAAGCCGGGGATGGCCAAGGACCTGGCCGCCGCATTTCCCGCGGCCAAGGATGTCTTCGAACGCGCCAACGCGGCGCTTGGCGTGGACCTCGCGACCTTGGCCTTCGAGGGCCCGGCCGACGAGCTGACGCTCACGCACAACGCACAGCCGGCGCTGCTGGCGCACGGCGCGGCGGTCTGGGCGGTGGTGAAGGACAAGGTCGCGACCACGACGCAGGGCGCCGCCGGCCACTCGCTGGGCGAGTTCTCGGCGTACCACGCGGCGGGCGCGCTCTCGCTGGAGGATGCGCTCAAGCTCGTGCGGCGTCGCGGTGAGCTGATGCTGGCGACGGGGCGCGACGTGCCGGGCGCGATGGCCGCCATCCTTGGCGAGACCTCGCGCACGATCGAGGAGATCTGCCGTGATGCGTCTGACGCGGGAGCGGTGGTGCCCGCGAACTACAACGCGCTCGAGCAGATCGTGATCTCGGGTGAGGTCGCGGCCGTGGAGAAGGCGATGGAACTCGCCAAGGCCGCTGGTGCCAAGCGTGCGGTGCGCTTGCCCGTGAGCGGCGCCTTCCACAGCCCGTTGATGCAGCCTGCCGCCGCCGGCCTCAAGGAAGCACTGGACGCCGCCAAGTGGCGCGACCCATCGGTTCCCGTCTGGAGCAACGTCACGGCGGAAGCCATTGGCGATAGCGCGACGGCGCGCCAACTGTTGCATCAGCAGCTGACCTCGCCTGTGCGCTGGGTCGAGGTCGTGCGCAACATGGCCGCCCGTAACCCTGGCACCACATTCGTGGAGATGGGCCCCGGCGCCGTGCTGAGCGGTCTGGTGAAGCGCCTGGCGCCGGACTGCAAGACAATGACCTGCGGCACCGTGGCCGAGGTCGAGGCCCTGCTGGCTATGTAGGGCGGCCTGACGAAGGCCGCGGCGTGAAGGAGTCCCGCATCGCCGTCCGCTTCCGTCCTCCGTCCTCCGTCCTCTGTCCCTGTCCCCATGCAAATCTCTCTCAAGGACAAAGTCGCCCTCGTCACCGGCTCCACGCGCGGCATCGGCCGGGCGATCGCCGAGTCGTTGGCCCAGTGCGGCGCGAAGCTGGCCATCGTCGGTCGCGACCAGGCCAAGGCGGACGCTGTGGCCGCCGAGATCGGCCCCGAACACAAGGGCTTCGCCTGCGACATCGGGGACCCGGCGCAGGTGAGCGCACTCGTCGAGGCCGTGGAGAAGCACTTCGGCCAGCTCGACATCCTGGTCAACAACGCCGGCATCACCAAGGACAACCTCATCCTCCGCATGAAGGACGAGGATTGGAACGCGGTGCTGGAGACCAACCTGCGCTCGGCCTTCATCGCCATCCGCAGCGCGCAGCGCGGGATGATGAAGCGCCGCTTCGGCCGCATCATCAACATCGCCAGCGTTGTGGGACTGATCGGCAACCCGGGGCAGGCGAACTACGCGGCGAGCAAGGCGGGGCTCATCGGGCTCAGCAAGTCGGTGGCGAAGGAACTGGCCAGCCGCAACATCCTCTGCAACGTCGTGGCACCGGGCTTCATCAAGACCGACATGACGGACGCGATGACGCCGGAGGCCGTGAAGGCGCTGCAGGATCAGATTCCGCTGCAGCGCTTCGGCAGTGTGCAGGACGTCGCGGGCGCGGTGGCATTCCTCGCCTCCGATTATGCGTCGTACATCACGGGCCAAGTGCTCACGGTGGATGGCGGCATGGTGATGTCGTAATCGCGGATTCCCTCCTGTGAGACGGGAACCCAGCGTGTATATTTCCCGATTGTTCCAGTGATCCCACCCCTACGGAGTCCAGATTCAATGGCCGACCATTCCGCGAAGGTCAAGGACATCATCGAGAAGGAGCTCGGAGTCGAGCGCGAGAAGCTCACGGACGGCGCGAGCTTCATCGAGGATCTCGGTGCCGACTCGCTCGACATCGTCGAGCTGGTGATGGAGTTCGAGAAGGAGTTCAACATCGACATCCCCGACGAGGATGCCGAGAAGCTTCGCACGGTTGGCGACGCGATCGGCTACCTCAACGGCAAGCTCGGTTAAGCCGTGGGTTCGTTGCGGCGCCGGGTCGTGGTCACCGGCCTGGGGTGTGTCACCCCGGTCGGGAACGACCTCCAATCCGCGTGGGACGGGGTCCTCGCGGGCAAGTCGGGCGGCGGGCCCATCACCAAGTTCGACGCGGCGGCCTTCAAGGTCCGCTTCGCCTGCGAGGTGAAGGGCTTCGACGCGGCGCTGTACATGGACCGCAAGGAGCTCAAGCGCTCCGACCTGTACACGCAGTACGCGATGGCTGCCGCCGTGCAGGCCATGGCCGACGCCAAGCTGGAGTCGGGCGGCTTCGACCCCAACCGCCTCGGCGTCATCATCGGCTCGGGCATCGGCGGCATCGCGACCTTCGAGGAGCAGTGCCACACGTACTTCACCTCGGGGCCGAACCGCATCTCGCCGTTCTTCGTCCCGATGTTCATCGGCGACATCGCGGCCGGCGTGGTCTCCATGCGCTTCGGCGCCAAGGGACCCAACTACGCCACGCAGTCGGCCTGCGCCACCAGTGCGCACGCCATCGGTGATGCCTTCCGCATCATCAGCTATGGCGACGCCGACGCAATCATCGCCGGCGGCTCGGAGGCCGCCGTGGCCCCGATGGCCATCGGTGGCTTCGGCAACATGCAGGCGCTGTCCACGCGCAACGATTCGCCGGAGACGGCCTCGCGCCCCTTCGACGCCACGCGCGACGGCTTCGTGCTCGGCGAGGGCTCGGGCGTGGTCATCCTCGAGGAGCTGGAGCACGCCAAGAAGCGCGGTGCGCGCATCTACGCCGAGATCGTCGGCTACGGCGCCACGGGCGATGCCTACCACCTCACCGGACAGCCCGAGGACCACGAGGGCCTGCAGCGCGCCATGCGCCGCGCCCTCGAGGACGGCGGTCTCAGGCCCGAGGATGTGCAGTACATCAACGCCCACGGCACCTCGACGCCGCTCAATGACCCGAACGAGATCCGGGCCATCAAGAAGGTGTTCGGGACGCACGCCACGGCGCTGAACGTGAGCTCGACCAAGTCGGCCACCGGCCACACGCTGGGCGCCGCCGGCGCCATCGAGGCCGTCTTCACGACGCTGGCCATGACGCACGGCATCATTCCGCCGACGATCAACCTGTCGTCGCCGGACCCCGAGTGCGACCTCGACTGCACGGCCAACACGGCCGTCAAGCGCGAGGTGCACGCGGCGCTCTCCAACTCCTCCGGATTCGGCGGCCACAACGTGAGCATCGCCCTCCGGAAGCTCACGGACTAAGCGCATGCCGGACGCGCTGAACATCCCGTTCGCGCGCATCACGGACCCGGTGGTGCGCGGCATCGCCGAGAAGGTCGCCGCGGGCACGCGCCTCACGCAGGAAGACGGCGTCGCGCTGTTCGACTCGCCCGACCTCACGGGCATCGGCCTGCTCGCCGACGCGGTGAACCGCGCCAAGCACGGTGACGTCGTGACCTTCGCGGCCAACCAGCATATCAACCCCACCAACGTCTGCACCCTGCGCACCACCTGCGTGTTCTGCGGGTACGCGCGGCTGCCGAAGGAGGAGGGGGCCTACCGCTACACGCTGGACCAGGTGATGGCGGAGGCGCGGCAGGCCAAGAACGGCCTCACGCGAGAGTTCCACATCGTGGGCGGGCTCGATATGCAGGCCGGGCTCGCCTACTACCAAGCGATGTTCCGGGCGCTCAAGGCCGAGCTGCCGCATGTGCACATCAAGGCGCTCACCGCGGTCGAGATCGCGCATATCGCGCGCATCGAGAAGATGTCCTGGAAGGACGTGCTCTCTGCGCTGCGAGAGGCCGGCCTCGACACGATGCCGGGTGGCGGCGCCGAGACCTTCTCGGCCGCCGTGCGCGAGGAGATTGCCAAGAAGAAGCTCGGCGCGGCCGACTACGTTGGCGTGCACCGCGCCGCGCACGAGCTGGGCATCCGCACCAACTGCACCATGCTCTATGGCCACGTGGAGACCCACGCGGACCGCATGGAGCACCTGCAGATGCTGCGCGACCTGCAGGATGAGACCGGCGGCTTCCTGGCCTACATCCCGTTGGCGTATCACCCGGACGACAACGTCCTGGGCGAGAAGCTCGGGCGTCGCGGCATCGCGTCCAGCGGCGTGGACGACCTCAAGAACCTCGCCGTGGGGCGGCTCTTTCTCGACAACTTCGCGCACATCAAGAGCCACTGGATCATGGTGACGCCCTTCCTGAGCCAGATCGCGCTGCACTACGGCGTGAACGACCTCGAGGGCACGGTGGTCCGCGAGAAGATCTACCACGCCGTGGGCGCGCGGACCTCACAGGCGATGTCGCTGCCGGAGATCCTCAAGCTGATTCGTGGGGCGGGGAAGCAGCCCGCCGAGCGCGACAGCTTCTACAACATCCTGCGCACGGACTTCTCTGAGGTGGAGGCGCAGGCAGAAGCGGCAGCTGCCGAGGCCGCCGCGCGTGCCGCCGCCCAGTCCGGACGCGAGCTCCCCACACTCGGCGCCGCCTGATGCGCGTCGGGCGCATTCCCTACATCAACTGCTTCCCGGTCTACGGGGGCGTGGATCGGGGAATCGTCCCGCTGGACGCCACGCTGGTGGACGGCGTGCCCACAGCGCTCAACAAGATGATGGCCGAGGGCGCACTCGACGTGAGCGTCGTCTCGGCCGTGGAGTACGCCCGCGATTGGGAGCGCTACCTGCTGCTCCCCGACCTCGCGATTTCCTGCGATGGCCCCGTGCGCAGCGTAATGCTGTTCTCCACGCGTCCGGCCCGCGAGCTCGACGGCCAGCGCGTGATGGTGAGCCGCAGCTCGATGACCAGCGTGCACCTGCTCGAACTGCTATTCGAGCACGTGTGGAAGGCGCGACCGATCTTCGTGCCCGGTGACGCCGAGGCCGAGGCCATTGCCCGCGCGGAGCGCGACCCGGACATCGCCGCGCGCCTGGTCATTGGCGACGCCGCCCTGATGCTGCAGAGCGCAGACCACCCGGTCGCGGCGGCCCACGGAGAGGCCTATGAGTTCGTCTACGACCTTGGCGCCGAGTGGAAGTCCTGGACCGGCCTGCCGTTCGTGTTCGCCGTCTGGGTAGCCCAGCGCACGACGCCCGTGGCCGAGGCGCTCAAGGTGCACGCCAGCCTGATTGCCTCGCGCGAGTGGGGGCTGAAGCACTTGGACGAACTCGCCGCGCAGGCCGCGCGGGCCACCGGTGTGAGCCAGTCTGACTGCCGGCACTATTTCGACGGCCTCGACTGGCGCCTGACCCTGCCGGATCTCGAGGGCCTCACCGAGTTCATTCGCCGGTTGGAACTCGCTGGACGCGTTCCGAAGGGGAAACTCGCCTTCCTCCCCGCATCAGCGGGCAAGGGATGACCGCGCGCGCAAGGATGAAGGCCGGTATCTTTCATCCTCCATCCTTCATCCTCCATCAGCAGTAATGTCCGAAGCCACCGACCTCCTCGAGTACTACGAACAGTCGAGCCTCCTCGACTTGGGCGCCGCGGCCGACGCCGTGCGCCGCAAGCTCCACCCGGAGCCGATCGTCACGTACATCGTGGACCGCAACATCAACTACACGAACGTCTGTGTGGCCGACTGCGGCTTCTGCGCCTTCTATCGGCGCCCCAAGGACGGCGAGGGCTGGACGCTGAGCTACGAGGAGATCGGGGCCAAGATCGACGAAGTGAAAGCCTTGGGCGGCGTGCAGATCCTGATCCAGGGCGGGCACAATCCGTACATCCCGTTCGAGTGGTATCTCGAACTGCTCAAGTACATCAAGCGCAACCACCCCATCCACGTGCACGGCTTCTCGCCCTCCGAGGTGGACTTCTGGTCCACGCTGTACCGGATGGACGCGCGCACGGTGATCCAGGAGCTGGTCAAGGCCGGCCTGGATTCGATCCCCGGCGGCGGTGGTGAGATCCTTGTCCAGCGCGTGCGCGACAACGTCGCCAAGAAGAAGGCTGGCGCCGACCGATGGCTCGAGGTGATGGAGATCGCCCATCAGGAGGGCCTCAAGACCTCCTGCACGATGATGTACGGCATTGGCGAGACCAAGGCCGAGCGCGTGGAGCACCTGCTGCGCCTCAAGGAAGTCCAGAAGCGCACCAACGGCTTCACGGCCTTCATCTGCTGGCCGCTGCAGCCGGAGAACACGCCGACCATGAGCCACATGCCGAAGACCGACGCGGTGGAGTATCTCCGCACCACGGCCTTCGCGCGCACGGTGCTCGACAACATCCCGAACATTCAGGCCTCCTGGGTGACGATGGGGATGAAGGTCGGGCAGACGGCGCTGCACTATGGCTGCAACGACTTCGGCTCGCTGATGCTGGAGGAGAACGTCGTCTCGGCCGCGAACACCACGCACCGCACCAGCATCGAGGAGATGGAGCTGCTGATCCGCGAGGCGGGCTTCGAGCCTCGCAAGCGCAAGCAGGACTACACGCTGCTCGAGCCATCGCCCGCACACGCGGCCGCCTAACCTGACCACCTCTCTTCGCACCGCAGGCGGCTCGCCGTGAGCAAGGCATCAGGACCACAGATCCGCGTTGGTATTGGCTACGACTCGCATCGTTTCGTCGAAGGCCACGGTGTGCTGCTCGGCGGCGTGATGATCCCCGCCGCGGTGCGTTGCACCGGCCACAGCGATGCCGACGCTGTGTGCCACGCCCTCACGGATGCCATCCTCGGCGGGGCAGGTGTCGGGGACATCGGCGAGATGTTTCCGGATACCAGCGCCGAGAACGCAGGGCGCGACAGCATCGAGATGCTCAGGCTCGCCCTCGCACGGGTGCAGAAGGCCGGCTGGACGCCGACGCAGTGCGACATCACGGTGATTGCCGAGACGCCCAAGCTGGGGCCGCATCGAGCGCAGATCCGTGAGAAGCTCGGTGCCGCGCTGGGCATCCCCGCCCAGGACGTGATGGTGAAGGGGAAGACGAACGAGCGGATGGGCTGGATCGGCCGAGGCGAGGGCATCGCGTGCATCGCGGTGGCCACGCTCGTCCGTGGCTGATCTCGTCACGCTCCAGCCACTCGTCGACCGCCTCGCCGGGCAGCCAGTCGAAACGCTCTATGCGCTGATCTTTGGCGCGAGCTTTGCCGAAGGTGTGCTGCCGCCGGTGCCCGGTGATCTCGCGGCCGCCTTCCTCGCGTTCCTGTCCGCGCGTGCGGGCGGAAACTGGATCCCCACCACCCTCGCCGTCGTCTGCGGAAGCGTGGCCGGCAATTCGGTGGTCTGGTGGATGGGGCGTCGGTTCGGCGCCAACTGGCTCGCGCACCAGATGGCGCGCTTCAAGCTGATTAAGAGTGAGGCGCAGACCGAGCGCGCCGAGCACCGGGTTGAGGAGGCCTACCGCGAGTACGGCTGGGTGGCGCTGTTCATCTCGCGCTTTGTCCCCGGCTTGCGGGCGATGGCGCCGGCGGCGGCAGGCGCCGTGGGGGTGCCGCTCTGGGAGACGGCGGCCATTCTCTTCGCCGCGTCGACCATCTGGTACAGCGTGGTCACCTGGTTCGCGTTCCGCGTGGGCAGCGACTGGGAGGCGGTGAAGGCGGCGCTGCTGGCGCTGGGGCGCGACGTTGGTATCGGAGCCACCGGCGTGGCCGTGGCCGCGGTGCTCGTGGGCTGGTGGATCTGGCGGCGCAGGCGGCAACGGGCCGCTGCTGCTGCCTCGGCAACCGCGGCGGAAGGCACGGGCGCCGCGCAACAGCGCGACTCCGCCCCGTAGATTGCACGGCGTGAGCCCCGTCTCCGCCGACACCCTCAATCGCGCGTTCCTGCTGGAGCGTTTCGCCGAGTACCTGGAGCTCGAGCTCGGCTCCAGCGCGCGGACGCGCGAGGCGTATCTGCGCGATCTCGGATTGCTGGCGACTTGGGCCAGCGAGCGGCACCGCGCCGCGGCCGCGGCCGATCTCACGGCGGCGCACCTGCGCGAGTGGGTCTACAGCCTCAAGGACCAGGGTCGCAGCGCGGCGACTATCCGCCGACGCATCTCGGCGCTGCGCACGTGGTATCGCTTCCTGCTGGCGGAAGGTGTGGTCACGGCCGATCCCAGCGAGAAGCTCGAGTCGCCGCGTGGCTGGCGGGCGTTGCCGGACGTGCTGACGGTGGCCGAGGTGGAGCGGTTGATCGACACCGTCACGCTGGACGACGAGATGGCGTTCCGCGATCGCGCGTTGCTTGAGCTGGCCTACGGCGCCGGGCTGCGTGTGAGCGAGTGGTGTTCGATCGGCGTGAAGGACGTCCTGCTGGACGAGCTGGTCGTGCGCGTGTTCGGCAAGGGCGGGAAGGAGCGCATCGTGCCCATCGGGCGGAAGGCGGCCGGGGCGGTGGCGGTATACCTGCGCGAGCTGCGGCCGCGGCTGGAGAAGGGGAAGGGTGAAGGGCGGCTATTTCTCAACTCACGTGGGGCGCCGCTCAGGCGCATGACCGCGTGGACGCTGCTCCGGAAGTACGTGGAGCGCTCTGGGTTGACCAAGCCCGTGACGCCGCACACGCTGCGGCATAGCTTTGCGACGCACCTGTTGGAGGGTGGCGCGGACCTGCGGGCGGTGCAGGAGATGCTTGGGCATTCGGACATCTCGACCACGCAGCTCTACACGCACGTGGACCGCGAGCATCTGCGGCAGGTGCACAAGCAGTATCATCCGCGGGGGTAGGTCGCCGCTGCAGTCGCGTGTGGCGATTGCTCAGCGCGCGCAATCGTGTGGCCCACTTCGTTGACGAACCACTCAATGCTTCTCGTCCTCGACAACTACGACTCCTTCACCTACAACCTCGTCCAGTACCTCGGTGAATTGGGCGCCGAGTTGCAGGTCGTGCGCAACGACCAGATCACGCTGGACGAGATTGCCGCGATGGCGCCGGCGGGCATCGTGCTCGGCCCAGGCCCAGGCACGCCCGCCGATGCCGGCGTCACCATCCCGGTGATCCAGCGATTCGGCGCCACGACGCCGATGCTTGGCGTCTGCCTCGGCCACCAGGCGATTGGCGAGGCCTACGGCGGCCAGGTGATCCGCGCCCCACGTGGCGTGATGCACGGCAAGACCTCGCTGGTGCGGCACGATGGCACGGGACTCTTCGCCGGGCTGCCGTCACCGCTTGAGGTCATGCGTTACCACTCGCTGGTCATCGCCCACGACAGTGTGCCGGACGCCCTCGTGGTGACGGCCACGGCGGTGGACGATCCCACGGAGATCCACGCCGTACGGCATCGCGAGCATCCGGCGGTGGGCGTGCAGTTCCATCCGGAGTCCATCGGCACCAAGGCGGGCAAGCAGATGCTGCGAAACTTCCTTGAGGTCGCGTTCGTGAGGCAATAGCGGCGCGCCTCGCGCCGTCCAGCATTGCCCCCGCGCCTCGCCCCGGAGTCACGATATGGATCGCGTCACGTTCGCGACATCGAGTGGACTCGTTTGGCTCGTGCTCGCGCTGCACTTCGCGGCAGGGCTGGCGGCCATCGTCGGCGGAACGATTGCGCTGGCGGCGCAGAAGGGCGGCGCCTTGCATCGCCGCAGCGGCGCGGTCTTCACCTGGTCCATGCTCGGCCTAGGACTCTCCGCCGCAGGCATCGGTGCCTACGAAGGCAACGCCGGCCAGGTCTTCGCGGGACTGTTTGCGGCCTATCTCGTCACGACGGGCTTCACGGCGCTGCGGCCACTGCCGATCGGGGACCGCGCGCTGTCCGTGGGTCTGATGGTGCTCGCGTTCGTGTCCGCGGCCACGATGGTCTACGGTGGCTACGCCGAGTGGGCGGACCCGTCCGTGCCCGTGGTTGGGCGCCCGCGCGTCGTGCCGCCGTTGGTTGGCGGCAGCATCCTGTTGCTCGCATCGCTCGGGGACTGGCGGGCGCTGCGCGCCAACGGTCTGCGCGGCGCGCCACGGGTGGCGCGACATCTTTGGCGGATGTGCTTCGGGCTGTTCGTGGCCACGGGATCGTTCTTCCTCGGCCAGATGAAGTTCGTGCCGGAACCGGTGCGTATCCTCCCGCTGATGCTGGTGCTGGCCTTTGCGCCGATTCCGTTTCTCCTCTACTGGCTCTGGCGCGTGCGGATTCGTAAGCTGATGGCCGGTCTTACCCTTTCCTCCCGACATGCGACCTGATTCCACCTCATCCGCCTTGCGCGCCGCACTGCTGGCCTGCGCCGCCCTTGCCGTGTTCTCCGCTGCCTGCGGCGGCCGCGAGGCGAGCGACAGCGAACAGCCGTGGACCGTCACGGTGGACTCCACCGGCGACACGATTCGCGTACACATCGCGGGTACCGTGCCCCCGAGCTACGTGCACTCGCTGGTGCCGGAACTGCGCGTCGGGAGTCTCGACGGCGGAGAGGAGGAGACCTTCGGGCAGATCGAGGCGGTGTTCGGCCTCGGCGACGGAGGGCTGCTGGTCTATGACGGGCAGGCGCAGGCGTTGCGGATGTTCGATTCCACCGGCGCCTTCGTTCGGCGGGTTGGAGGCAAGGGCGGTGGACCGGGGGAGCATGGACACGTCAACGGCATCGCCCGACTGCCGGGCGGGCGCTGGGCCCTGTGGGACGCCCAAGGCGCTCGGGTGAACTTCTACGGGCCCGACGGCAGCTTTGAGCGGAACATGAGCCTGCAGTTGAGCGGCTGGTTCCTGCAGGATGGCCTCCGGGCGGGCCGGGCCGGCGACCTCTACGCCTGGTCCGTCCTTGAGACCTCGGCCACTGAGTTCCGCATCCTGCGCGCCGGCTACGTGCGAGTGGACGCAGACGGCGCGGCGTCCGATACGCTCGAGATGCCGAAATGGGGGATTCCCGAGGCGGTGCTGTCGGCCCGGTCGGCGGACGGCGGCTCGGCGTCCGCCTCGCAGGTGCCATGGTTCCCGAGCTCTCAGGTGACGTTTGATCCCGCGGGCGGGCTCATCTCGGCGCCCGGTGCTCCCGACTACGTCTGGTATCGGCTGATCGCGGCCGCGAAGCCGCTGCGCGTGGACGTCGACTACGAGCCCGTGCCCGTCGGTGCCACCGAGCGCGCCGAACGGCGGGCGCAGATCGAGCACACGATGCGGCGGCTGAATCCGTCCTGGAACTGGACCGGCCCGGCTATCCCGGACGTGAAGCCGGCGGTTCGCGACCTTGCCGCCGGTGAGGACGGGCGAATCTGGGTCCGGCTCTACACTCCCGAAGAGCCGATCCCTGAGGCCGAGTTGCCCGTCATCCCTGCAGGGGCGAACCCACGGCCGCGCCGCACCACCCGCGAGCCGGACCTCTGGGACGTGTTCGCCCCAGACGGCAGGCTGCTCGGCCGCGTGCGGCCTCCGCCCGGCACATCGCTTCTCAGCTTCTCGGGCAACCACGTCTGGGCCTCGATGCGCGATTCCCTGGACGTCCCCTACGCCGTTCGGCTGAGGATCGAGCCGGCCCTGCCGCGGTAGCATTCAGGCGCACGTTCGACGTTCACCCCTCCCGCACGAGGTCCTCGTGGCTCCGCTCCGACGCTCGGCCCGCTTGCTCCTGCTGTGTCCGCTGGTCGTCGCCACCGCCTGTCTGCCGTATACGACCGGGTCAACCGGCCAAACGGTCCCGATTGGTGAGCGCCACAGCTTCGGCACCGCCGGACTCGTGATCAACGGCGGCGGGCAGTTTGACGACAGCGCCAGCACTAGCAGCGACATCGCCAACATCCCGATGTCCGACAGCGAGGTTCGATTCGGTCTCTCCGAGCGCTCCGACCTCGGCATCCGCATCACCTCGGCCAGTGGACTGGTGATGAACTACAAGCGCCGACACGCTGGATACGCACACCCTGACTCGGCCGGGTTCTCTACCATGTGGGGCGGAGGCATCGTGAACTGGGGCGGCCACGCGCTGGTCGAAGCCACGGCCATCGTCTCCGGCCGCCGGAACAGTGCCGGGATCCCGTACGGGGGGCTTCGCGCGTTCCACACAATGCCGATCAGCCGGGGCGCCGTGACGGACAAGCCGACGGTCGGCGGCTTCCTGGGGATGAAGTTCATCCTGGGCGACGTCTCGATCTCCCCTGAGCTGGGGGTGTTCTACGACGAGTCCGTGTTGGCACTCAGGAGAGGAAACATCGTCGTGGTCCCGGCCGTCGCCCTCTCGGGCTTCAGTTTCTTCAGGATCTTCCGGTAGGAACGGGTCGCGGAGGCCGCGTCAGCCGCCCCCGAGGCCGTGAACTCAAGAGGGTGTCACAAACATTTGTGATGCCCTCTTGTTCCGTTTCCGCCCCACCATAGATTTCGCTGGCGTGGATTTTGCATCCGCGCCCGCCCGCCGGACGGTGCTGACGTGAGCACCCTGGCCGTTATCCCCGCGCGACTCGGGGCCACAAGGCTCCCCCGAAAGCCTCTCCGCGACCTCGGCGGCGCTCCCCTGGTGGTCCGTGTGCTCGAGCGCGTGAAGTCCCTAAATCTCGCCGACCGTGTGGTGGTGGCGACCGAGGCGGAGGAAGTCGCCGACATCGTCTTCAAGGCGGGCGGCGAGGCCCTGATCACCTCAGACGCCCACCCATCTGGCACGGACCGCGTAGCTGAGGTCGCCCGCCACCCGGACTTCGCGAAGCACGACGTCATCGTAAACGTGCAGGGCGACGAGCCCTTCATGCGTGGCGATGCCATGGCTGGCGCCATCGCCATGGTGCGCGAGCACGGCTTCGACCTCGGCACCGCGGCAGGGAAGCGCGGCGCCCAGATCATGGCCGACCCCAACTGCGTGAAGGTCGTGCGCAGCGATGACGGCCGCGCGATGTACTTCTCACGCGCGCCGATCCCGTTCCTGCGCGACGCCGCCGACGAGCCGCTGCGCGATTCGCTGGTCTTCCAGCACATGGGCATCTACGCCGCCCGCCGCGCGGCACTCGAGCGCTGGGTCTCGTTGCCGCCGCACCCGCTGGAACTCGTCGAGAAGCTCGAGCAACTCCGCGCCCTCGCCGCCGGCCTGGCGATGGGCGTGGCGATCGTCGACGCCCCGTCCTGGGGCGAAGTGAACACCGAAGAAGATCTCATCCGAGCCAACGCCCATTGGGCGTCCCTCACTGCCGGTATTGCCTGATGACCCCGTCCACGCCCCACGGCACCACCAAGTACATCTTCGTCACCGGCGGCGTCGTCTCGTCGCTCGGCAAGGGCATCGCGGCCGCCTCGCTCGGCCGACTGCTCGTCGAGCGCGGGCTGCGCGTCACGATGATGAAGCTGGACCCGTACCTCAACGTGGACCCGGGCACGATGTCGCCCTTCCAGCACGGCGAGGTGTTCGTCACCGACGACGGCGCCGAGACGGACCTGGATCTTGGGCACTATGAGCGCTTCCTCGACCGCTCGCTGACGCAGGCCAACAACATCACCACCGGCCGCATCTACTCGAACGTCATCACCAAGGAACGCCGCGGCGAGTACCTCGGCTCCACGGTGCAGGTCATCCCGCACATCACGGACGAGATCAAGAGCGCCGTGCGCCGCGTGGCGCCGGAGAACGACGTGGTCCTCGTGGAGATCGGCGGTACGGTTGGTGACATCGAGTCGCTGCCGTTCCTGGAGGCCATCCGCCAGTTCCGCCACGACGTGGGCCGCGAGAACACGCTCTTCGTGCACCTGACGCTGGTGCCCTTCATCGCCGCCGCGGGCGAGGTGAAGACGAAGCCGACGCAACACTCGGTCCGTGACCTGATGGAGATCGGTATCCAGCCCGACGTGCTGATCTGCCGCACGGAGCGCCCGCTGGCCGAGGACGTGAAGCGCAAGATCGCGCTGTTCTGCAACGTCGAGTTCGGCGCGGTGGTCGAGAGCCGCGACGTGAAGACCATCTACCAGATCCCGCTCAGCTTCCGCGAGCAGGCGCTGGATGACCTTGTCTGCCGCAAGCTCGGGCTGGAGACGCCGGCGCCGGACATGACGAAGTGGACGGCGATGGTGCAGCGCGTGATTGCCCCGCAGCGCAAGGTGCGCATCGGCGTGGTGGGCAAGTACACCGACTATGCCGACTCGTACAAGAGCGTGCAGGAGGCGCTGATCCACGGCGGGATCGCCAACGACGTGGGCGTGGAGATTGCCTGGACCTCCAGCGACCTGTTCACGGACGCTGCCCGCGCGAAGGAACTGGTGAAGGGCTTCGACGGCCTGCTCGTGCCTGGCGGCTTCGGCGTGCGCGGCGTGGAGGGAATGGTCGAGGCCATCAAGGCGGCGCGTGAGTCCCACACGCCGTTCTTCGGCATCTGCCTCGGCATGCAGGTGGCCATCATCGAGTTCGCGCGCAACGTGTGCAACCTCGACGACTCCAACTCCAGCGAGTTCGCGCCCGAGTGCTCGAACCCCGTCATCTCGCTGCTCGAGAGCCAGCAGAACGTGAAGGACATGGGCGGCACGATGCGCCTCGGTGCCTACGCCTGCCGCCTCAAGCCTGGCTCGCGCGCGGCGGAGATCTACGGCCAGCCGGAGATCAGCGAGCGGCACCGCCACCGCTACGAGGTGAGCAACCAGTACCGCGAGCAGTTCCAGCAGGCGGGAATGCGCCTCTCCGGACTCTCGCCTGACGGTTCGCTCGTCGAGATGATCGAATTGGTGGACCACCCGCACTTCGTGGCCTGTCAGTTCCACCCTGAGTTGAAGTCGCGGCCGACGCGGCCGCACCCGCTCTTCTCGGGCTTCGTCGCCGCCAGCGCGCAGCACGCGGCACACTCGCCGGAGCGGAAGCGCGCCCGAGCCGAGTTGGCCGAGGCCAATTGATGCAGCACGCGACGTTCCCGACGGACCGGCTGTTCATGATTGCCGGGCCCTGCGTGATCGAGTCCGACGAGCTGTTGTTCCGGATCGGCGATCATCTCGCCGAGCTGGCGCGACAGCTCCCGGGTGGAATCATCTTCAAGGCCAGCTTTGACAAGGCGAATCGCTCCAACGCCGGTGCGTTTCGCGGGCCGGGAATGGAAGAGGGCCTGCGCGCGCTGGAGCGCGTGCGCGAGCGCACGGGATTGCCGGTGCTGACCGATGTACATCTCCCGGAGCAGTGCGCCGCCGCGGCGCAGGCCGTGGACGTGCTGCAGATCCCCGCGTTCCTGTGCCGCCAGACCGACCTGTTGGAGGCCGCCGGTGCTACGGGCAAGCCGGTGAACGTGAAGCGCGGTCAGTGGATGCATCCCGAAGGCATGGCGGGCGCGGTGCGCAAGATCCGCGTGTCGTACCCACGCGAGCAGGTGTTCCGAGAGGGCAGCTGCGACGTGGCGGTCACCGAGCGCGGCACCTTCTTTGGCTACGGTGATCTCGTGGTCGATATGCGCAGCTTCTCGCGCATGCGTGCGGCCTGTGAGTGTCCGGTGATCTTCGATGGCACGCACTCCGTGCAGCAGCCGGGGAAGGGCGAGGCGGGATCCTCGGGCGGACTGCGCGAGCACATCCCGGCGCTGGTGAAGGCCGCGGTGGCCGCGGGTGCCGACGGACTGTTCCTCGAGACGCACCCGGAACCTGACCGTGCGCCGAGCGACGGCCCCAACATGATCCCGCTCGACCAGCTCGACGCGCTGGTGCACAAGGCCGTGGCCATCTGGGAGCTGGGCCGCCCGTGATCCTTGGCGCCTCACCCCAGGCCACCGGCGGGCTCGATGCGGCCACGGCGCAGCGCATCAAGCTCGTCTGCTTCGACGTGGACGGCGTGCTCACCGACGGCGGCATCATCCTCGGCGACAACGCCGGCGCCCGCGTGGAGCTCAAGAAGTACGACATCCAGGACGGACTCGGCATCAAGATGCTGCAGATGGCGGGCATCCTGACGGCCATCATCACGGGCCGCGAGTCGGAGTCGGTCGCGCTGCGGGCCAGGGAGCTCGCGGTCGATGAGCTCGTGCAGGACAAGCAGGCGCGGAAGGTTCCTGCACTGCGCAAGATGCTGGAGCGCCGCGGCGTCGATTGGTCCGACGTCGCCTTTGTGGGTGACGACCTCCCGGACCTCGGCGTGATGCGCTTGGTGGGGCTGCCCGTGTGCGTGGGCAACGCCTCGCCAGAGGCGCGGAAGGCGGCGTCGCTGCAACTCAGCCGTAATGGCGGTGCCGGCGCGGTGCGTGAGTTCTGCGAGATCCTGCTGCGCGCCCGTGGGGAATGGGACGCCCGCGTCGAGGCCTATGTGGCCAGCCGTTCGGAGGACGCGTGAGTGATTCCACCCGCATCGTCGGGCGCGGCAAGCGCGTGCTGGAGCTTGAGCGCGATGCCATCGGCTTCGCCGCCGCTCGGCTCGGCGACGAGTTCGCCAAGGCCGTCGGGCTGATCAAAGGCTCCACCGGTCGGGTCATCGTGGCTGGCATCGGCAAGTCGGGGCTGATCGCGCGCAAGATCGCCGCGACGATGACCAGCACGGGCACGCCTGCGTTTTTCCTCCATCCGACGGAGAGCGTGCACGGCGACCTGGGCATCGTCAGCGACCGCGACGTGGCCATCCTGCTGTCCAAGAGCGGCGAGACGCAGGAACTGCTGCCGCTGCTCGAGCAGCTCACGCGCATCGGCGTGCCGTGCATCGCCATCACGGGGAACAAGGAGAGCACGCTCGCCAAGACCTGTACCGTCTCACTCGACGGTTGGGTACGCGAGGAGGCCTGCCCGCACGACCTCGCGCCGACGACAAGCACGACGCTGGCCCTCGCCCTCGGCGACGCACTGGCCGTGGCCCTGCTCGAGGAGAAGGGATTCCGGCGCGAGGACTTCGCCAAGTTCCACCCTGGCGGATCCCTCGGCCGAAAGCTGCTTTTGCGGGTACGCGACGTGATGCTTGCCGACCCCCTGCCGCTGCTCAAGGACTCCGCCACAATGCGCGAGGCGATTGTCGTGCTCGCCCAGCAGCGTGGCCTGGCGATGGTCACGGACGGGGCGGGGAAGCTCGCCGGCGTCGTCACCACCGGCGACCTGACCCGGCTGATGTCCGGTGACGGCGACGTCATGGCCGTGAAGGTCGTCGATGTGATGACCAAGACACCCAAGACGGCGCGCGCCGATGAGCTGGGGTCCGCCGCGGTGCACCTAATGGAAACCAAGGGCGTGATTGCGCTGCCAGTGCTCGATGAGTCCGACAAGGTGGTTGGCGTGGTGCACCTGCACGACCTGCTGCGCGCGGGGGCCGCGTGAGTCGGCAACGTCTCGTGGCCACGATCGCGCCGGCGGTGTTTGCAGTGGCTCTCGCTGCCACCGCCTGTTCCGATGTCAACAAGACCGAGCTCGACCGCACCTCTGGCGGCATCCTCGACTCGGCCGACCAGGTGGCCTTCGGGTCGCGCACCCTGGTCACCGACGCCGGCCTGCTGCGCGCCGAGGTCTTTGCGGACACCACGTTGTTCCTGGACCAGAATGCGCGGCTGTCGATGCGCGTCGTGAAGGGCGACTTCTTCAACGCCCAGGGCGCCAAGGACGCGACGCTCACGGCGGAACGCGCCAACTACGACTCGCGCACGCAGAACCTGCAGGCCTGGGGCGATGTCATCGTCACGTCCGTGGACGGCCGCATCCTCAAGTCGCCGATGTTGGTGTTCAACTCGCGCGACAACCAGATCCTCTCGGACTCGGCGTTCGTGCTGACCGAGCCCGATGGCAAGGAGATGCGTGGCGTCGGATTCCGCGCGGACCCGAACCTCAATGTCATCCGTGTGCTGCGGTTGGACCGCGGGCGCGGTGGCGCCGTGAACCTTTCGGACCGCTGATGACGCGAACGTCCGCCTTCCGTCTCGCCCGGGGCGCCTGCGTCGCGGCGTTGGCGATGGCGGCTGGCGCGGTGCCGGGCGCACTGCAGGCACAGGACAACCGGCCCTGCGAGATCGTCATCACGGGTGTGGTCCGCGGCGCCGACACCACGCGGCTCTATTCCGTCACGACACCCTCCGGCGGTCGCGATACCTACGTCGGCGGCATCGTCGACGCCACCTGTGAGGGGCAGGGGAACCGCTTGCTGGCGGACAGCGCCGAGCATTTCGCGCAGCGTGGCTTACTCATCCTGTACCACAACGTGCGCTACACCGAGCCGCGCGTGACCATCACCTCGGACAAGATGTTCTACTACACGCGCGAGGAACGCATCGTCGCCGAGGGGAACGTCAAGGGACGCACCGCTACCGGCACGCGCTTTGAAGGGCCGATGATGGACTACTATCGCGCGAAGCCTGGTATGCGGGTCCACCCATATTGGACTGCGACGGGCCGTCCCTTCGTGCGCATGAGCCCTGAGGAGACCGGCGCCGCGCCGGGCACCAGTGCCGATTCGGTAGACCTCACGGCCAACCGTGTCTACTCGTACAACGACTCCGTCGTCTATGCATCGGGGCGCGTGGTGATCGAACGCAGTGATCTCCGGGCCACCTCGGACTCGGCGTATCTCGACAACGGGCGGGAGTTCGCGCGGCTGTTGCGAGAGCCGGTGGTCGTGGGGAAGGGCGAGCGCTCGTTCACGCTCGTCGGCGTCGAGATTGATATGTACTCGCGCGACCGCAAGATCGAGCGCGTCCTTTCGGGTGGCGAGGCGAAGGTCACTAGCGACTCGCTGGTGCTGACGGCCGACACGCTGGACATGCGCCTCAAGGAGCAGCAGATGGAGCGGGTCTATGCCTGGGGCGGTCGCGCCCTCGCCGATGGCGCCGACCAGGACATCGAGGCGGACTCGATGGATATCCTGATGCCCGGGCAACGGCTCGAGCGTCTACACGCCGTGGGCCGCGCCCTCGCCCTCTCCGACGTGGATACGACCAACATCATCACGGATGAACGTGACTGGATCACTGGCGACACCTTGATTGCGCACTTCGAATCGGTGACGGACTCGCTCACTGCAGCAGCCCGCACCTTGATGCGACAGGTGGTGGCTTTGGGCTCGGCCCGCGCGTTCTATCAGATGGCGCCCAGCGGCGGCGTGCGTGGCAAACCCAACCTGAGCTACAATCGCGGTCGCCAGATCAGCGTGGACTTCACCGACGGCGAGATGGCGCGCGTGCAGGTGTCTGCGGACGCGTCGGGGCTCTTTCTTGAACCGCTGGCGCCGACGCCGCAGGACAGCACGCGCGGGGCGCGCCGGCCGGCGGCCCGACCGGACACCACCGCCTCACCACGGGAGAAGCGCCCGTGAGCGAGTCCCCTGAACTCCGCGCGCTGGTCCTGCGGCTGACCGGCGGCGACCGTTCCGCGGCCATTTGCCTGCGTGCGATGGCCGAGGTGGCCAACGCCGACGGCGACGCGAGCTTCGCCCAGGTCGCGCTCGCCTATCGCACTGACTATCTCGAGACGCTCAAGCAGGAAGGTCGCGACATCCAGACCGAGGCAGGTCGTCTTTCCTCTGACGAGGTGCGGAAGTATCTCGAGCGCACGCTGCTGCCGCGCCTACTGGCCAACGGCGCCATCGAAGGCCTGCCCGAGCCGCTCGAGGACGGCAGCCTGCTGCGGCCGGTCGCCGAGGCGCGTGAAGCCATCGCCGCCGACCGAGCGGGTTGGATGAGCGCGCTGCGCGGTACGGCGGAGCATCCGGCGATTCCCGCGCGGAAGGGCCCCATCGAGGGCGGCAGCGTGCTCGGCGCCGCCGGCCTCATCAAGACCTATAAGAAGCGCAACGTAGTGAACAACGTGGCCCTCGAGCTGCGACAGGGCGAGATCGTCGGCCTGCTCGGCCCCAACGGCGCCGGCAAGACCACCACGTTCTATATGATCGCCGGGCTCATCCCACCCGATGCCGGCAGCATTCTGCTCGACGGGGAGACCATCACGCGCATGCCGATGTACCAACGCGCGCGGCGCGGCATCGGCTACCTCTCGCAGGAGCCGTCGATCTTTCGCAAGCTGTCGGTTGAGGAGAACATCCTCGCCATCCTCGAGACGCTGCCCATCTCCAGGCAGGAGCGGGAGGAGCGACTGGAGAGCCTGCTGGACGAGCTCAGCATCAAGCATCTCCGCCGCAGCAAGGCCTTTGCGCTCTCGGGCGGCGAACGGCGACGGCTGGAGATCACGCGGGCGCTGGTCACGCAGCCCAAGTTCATCATGCTCGACGAGCCCTTCGCGGGCGTCGACCCGATCGCCGTCTCCGACATCCAGGGCATCGTGGCCTCGCTCAAGGACCGTGGCATCGGCGTGCTCATCTCCGACCACAATGTGGAGCAGACGCTGGACATCGTGGACCGCGCCTACATTATGTTCGAGGGGGCGGTAAAGGTGTCCGGCCCGGTGCGGGACCTCGTCTTCGACGACACCGTGTCCGAGGTCTACTTCGGCCCGACCCTCACGGCGCGCTTGCGCGCCAGGTTCTCGGAGGCCGCGTGAAGGGTGGCATGCAGCAGTCCGTCCGGCTTGGTCAGGAGCTCAAGGCCAACCCACGCCTGTACCAGGCGATGGACATGCTGTACATGCCCCTGCTGGACCTCCAACAGCACCTCAAGCAGGAACTGCTGCAGAACCCCTTCCTCGAGATGCTCGAGGAGGATGACGAGGAGATCGTCGAGAGCCCCAGCGCCGAGCTCTCCGAGGCGCAGGTTGACCAGGAGCCTGAGCAGGAAGAATCGCTGCCCAAGGAGGAGCGGGAGGACGACTCCCGCTGGGAGGAAGTCCTGCTCGGCGGCCTCGACAACGGCGGCACGAACGAGCCGGCAGACGATCGCGAGCCCTACGAGCGCGTCACCGTGGACGCCCGCCACCTCGACGACCACCTGCGCGACCAGATCGCCCTGCTGGACCTCTCCGAGCGCGACCGCCTGCTCGCCGAGGAGTTCATCGGCAACATCAACGAGGAAGGCTATCTCGCCGCCTCGTTGGAGGACATCCTCGCGGGCATCAATGCGGTGATCACGAAGGCCGCGGAAGCGACGGGCGAGGCCCGCGAGGTACCGCTGTTCAAGATGGCCGACGCCGAGCGGATGCTGCGCGTGATGCAGGGCCTGGATCCGTCGGGCATCGCCGCGCGCGACCTGCAGGAGTGCCTCACGCTGCAGATCGACGCGGCAGGGCTGACTGGCACGCTGGCCGCGCGGATGGTGCACGACCACTTCTCCGAACTCATTGCCCACAAGTGGGCAGAGATCGCCAAGAAGGCCGGCTGCACGCCCGGAGAGGCGCAGACCGCGGCTGACCTGCTCGCGCGGCTGAACCCCAAGCCTGGCCGTGCCTTCAGCGGCAACGACGGCAACTATGTGGTGCCCGACCTCATCGTCGAGAAGATCGACGGCGAGTACATGGTCTTCACCAACGACCACAACCTTCCGCGGCTGCGGTTGAGCAAGTCGTACCAGGAGATCGCGCGCGACAAGAAGAAATTCGACGCCGAGCACAAGGAGTTCATCACCAGCCGGCTGAGTGCGGCGCAGTGGCTGATCCAAGCCATCGAGCAGCGCCGCCAGACCATGCTCAAGGTGATGCACTTCATCGTGGACCGACAGCGCGACTTCTTCGAGAAGGGCGTGCAGGGCCTGCGTCCGCTGACGCTGCGCGAGGTCGCCGACGCCATCGGCATGCACGAGTCCACGGTCTCGCGCGTGACGAATGAGAAGTTCGCGCAGACGCCGCGCGGTGTGCTGCCGCTCAAGTACTTCTTCTCGTCCGGTTTGAAAAGCACCGACGGCGAGGACGTGTCGGCACGCGGCATCAAGGACACCATCGCCAAACTGGTGGCCGGTGAGGACCCCAAGGATCCGCTGACCGACCAGGCGCTGGCCGAGATCCTCGCCCGCGAAGGCGTGAAGATCGCGCGCCGCACCGTGGCCAAGTATCGCGAGGACCTCGGCATCCTCAAGGCGCAAATGCGCAAACGGCTCTGACCGCTGCGAACCCCCTGATGACTGCGTCCTCCCTCACCGCGCCCCAGCCCACTGCCGCGCCCCGCGTCTCCGTGCTTGTCCCCGCCAAGGACGAGGCCGAGAACCTGCCCGAGTTCCTGCGCCAGTGCGAGGAGATCGTGCGCGCGGCGACCGTGCCCTATGAGGTCGTCGTCGTGGATGACGGCTCGGACGACGCGACCGCGCAGGTCTTGGTCGAGCAGCAGCGGAAGTATCCCTGGCTGCAGGTCGCCACGCATCGCGCCCAGCGTGGCATCGCCGACGCCCTGCGCACGGGCTACCTCAAGGCGCGCGGCGACATCCTGGTGTTCTATCCCGCCGACCTGCAATTCAGGCCCGAGGACATCCCACGGCTCGTGCAGCCCATCCTCGATGGGCAGTCGGACATGGTCACGGGCTACAAGCAGGGCAAGTACGAGAAGGCCTTCGTGTCGGGCATCTACAACGGACTCTCGCGCAGCCTGTTTGACATTCCTGTGCGCGACCTCAACAACGTGAAGGCGTATCGCCGCGAGATCATGGCTGACCAGCCGGTGCGTCCGGACTGGCACCGCTACATGATCGTGCTCGCGCACGCGCAGGGGTACACGGTCGCCGAGGTGCCGGTGCCGTTGTATCCGCGGCACGCGGGGAAGTCGAAGTTCGGGCTGAGCCGCATTCCCATCGGCGTGCTCGACATGCTGGCGGTGTGGTTCGAGCTGCGCTTCGGGCAGAAGCCGTTGCTGGCGTTCGGGATGCTCGGCGCCGCGTTGTTCGCGCTCGGCGTGCTCGCCGGGCTGGCGGCTTTGGTCGTGCTGCTGACGCAGGGTATCGGGTTGCGCTGGGTATGGACGTTGATCCAGACCTGCCTCATCCTCGGCTCGGTGTTCTTCGCCACGGGACTGCTTGGCGAGCAGATCGCCGTGACGCGGGCGGAGCAGCGGGAGTTGCGGCGGTTGTTGGAGGAAGCGACGGCGAGGGATCGCGCCGGCCGATGAGCGGCCCCCGCGTCCTGTTCGTCACGCACAACTATCCCCGCCACTCCACGGACGCCGCGGGATCGTTCCTGCATCGCCTCGCGCTGGCATTGCGCGCGGGTGGCTGCGAGATCCACGTGTTGACGCCCTCGGCGCCGGGCCTGCCACGCGAGGAGACGCTCGACGGCGTCTCGATCAGGCGCTTCCGCTATGCGCCGAGTGGAATGGAATCGCTCGCGTACACGGGTACGATGGCAGAACAGGTGCTGGGCACCCTGCGCGGAAAGGCGGCACTGGCTGGACTGCTGACCGTGGGGACGATGGCGGTGCGGCGGGCCATCGAGGAAGTCGCGCCAGACCTCGTGCACGCACACTGGTGGTTCCCGTCGGGCCTGCTGGCGCTCGGCGCCGACCGCGAGGTGCCGGTCATCACGACGATGCACGGCAGCGACGTACGCCTCGCGCGCAAGGTGAAGTATGTGCATCCGCTGTTCCGCCGCGTGATGCGGCGCTCGGCAGCGGTCACGGCGGTCTCGGGCTGGTTGGCCGGTGAGGCGCGTGCGATGGCGCCAAAGGCGAACATCGAAGTGGCGCCGATGCCGGCCGACACCGGCCTGTTCACGGCGAAGAAGACGCCGCGCTTGCCGGGGCGCTTCCTGTTTGTCGGCCGCCTCAACGATCAGAAGGGTGCGGCCGACCTGCTCGAGGCGCTGTCCTGGGCGCCGCAGTGCACGGTGGACATCGTCGGTGAGGGCGAGCTGCGCGACGCGCTGCGCCGGAGGGCAGATGCGCTGGGGGTCGCCGACCGTGTGCATTGGCATCCGGCGGCTGAACGCCAAGCGCTTCCGGATCTCTTCCGCCGCTCACTCGCCGTTGTGATGCCCTCGCGAGAGGAAGGGCTCGGCCTGGTGGCCGTCGAGGCGCAGCTCTGCGCGACGCCGGTGATCGCCTACAAGAGCGGCGGACTCACCGACATCGTGAGTCACGAGTGGGCCGGTGTGTTGGTCCCGACTGGCGACACGCGGGCGATGGCCGACGCGATGACGCGATTCGCCGAGCGGCCGGAGCGCTCCGATGCCGATGGCACGACGGCACGCGCCGCGATGGTCGATCGTTTCTCGCCGTCGGCAGTTGCCGCGAACTATCGCGGACTCTACGAGGCCGTCCTGAGCGAGCGGAACTGAGTGCGCGCGACCTGGCGTGTCGCGCAGGCCCTGTTCGTGCTCGCGGTGCTTGGCTTCGCGGCACGGCTTGTCGCTCGCCACTGGGCCGAGCTGCGCGCATTGTCCGCGTCACTGACCCCGGCTTGGGGAGCCATCGCGTGGTCCTGCGGCATTGTCCTCGTGAGCTACGCGGTGCTCATCGCCACCTGGCAGGCGATGCTGCGGGCTTGGGGCTCGCCAATCGGGGCCCTCGACGGCGCGCGGATCTGGTTCGTGTCCAACCTCGGGCGCTACCTCCCGGGCAAGGTCTGGCAGATCGCCGCGATGGGTGTGATGGCACAGCGTGTGGGTGTCGCGCCTGAGGCGGCCGTGGGAAGTTCGTTGGTGATTGCGGTGGTGAACATCCTCGCGGGATTCTCCGTCGCCGCGCTGACGGGCGCGGAGACGTACCGCTTACTGGGGATTGCGGGCCCGGCGCTCTGGGGGCCCATCGTGCTCCTTGTTGTCGGCACGCTTTCCCTGCCGTGGACGCTGGCGCCGGCGCTGCGACTGCTCGGCCGGCTCACGAAGCGGCAGATCGTCGAGCCAAGACTGCCCGTCTCCGCCATCGCTGTCGCGTTTCTTGGATGCGCACTGGCCTGGGCCCTCTACGGCGTCGCCTTTCAGGAGCTGTCGATCGGTCTGATCCCAGGCGCCGGCGCTGGAGAAGCCGGCCCATACGTGGCAGTTTTCACCCTGTCCTACTTGGCGGGCTTCCTGGCCCTCTTTGCCCCTGGCGGCATCGGGGTACGGGAGGTGTCGCTGGGAGCCCTGCTTGTCGGGACGGGCCTGAGCACGGCCGCCGAGGCGACGGTGTTGGTGCTGGCCTCGCGGCTGTGGTTGACCCTGTTGGAGATCCTGCCCGGCCTGATGTTCCTCGCGTGGCCTCGGTCGCGCGCCACGCTTCGCGAATCCGTTCCGCCCACGACGTGACGACCGCCTCGACGCCTTCCGATACCGCCCCGCCATACGCCTTTGCCTGGGCGACGCTCGCCTGCGTGCTGGCCGCGCTCACCTTGGCGCACCCCGCGCTGGGTGGCGCCTTCCTGGTGAATCCAGTCAGCGACCAGTACATCGCCGGCTATCCGTTCCGCGAGTTTGCGGCGGCCTCGCTGCGGGCAGGGGAGGGGATCCCGCAGTGGAATCCCTACCTGATGGGCGGCATGCCGTACATCGCCGCGATGCACGGCGACATCTTCTATCCGACGTTCCTGCTCCGGATGATCCTCCCCACCGACGTCGCGATGACTTGGGGGATGATCCTACACCTGATGCTTGCTGGCGTGGCGGGCTACGCCTTCCTGCGCGCCATCGGTGTGTCCTTTGCCGCAGCCTTGGTCGGCGGCATTGCGTACATGATGAGCGGGCAGGTCGCCTCGCTGGTCTCGCCTGGGCACGACGGCAAGCTGTTCGTCTCGGCGCTGTTGCCCGTGACGATGCTCGTGTTGACCTGGGGAATCCGTGATGGCAGGCGCTTCGCCTGGGGGCTGCTGGCGATCATCGTCGGACTCGGGGTGCTCTCGCCGCATCCGCAGCTGCTGCAGTACCTGTTGCTCGCGAGTGGCGCCTGGGCGCTGATGCTGGCGTTCGGCGGCGTGGGTGCCACGGCCGCTGGCGGCACAGGCGGGCGCGGCGGTTCCGACGGGTCCGTGCTCCCGCGCGGCGAGGCCGTCAAGCGACTTGGCTTCGCTCTCGCTGCGGTCGCGCTCGGGATGCTGATGGGCGCCGTGCAGTACCTGCCGGTGATGGAGTACGTGGACTGGTCACCGCGCGCGGGTGGGCGTGACTACTCGTATGCGACCTCGTTCTCGATGCCGATCGAGGAGCTGTTCAATACGTACCTGCCGCAGTTCACGGGCATCCTCGACAACTATTGGGGCCGCAACGGCATCCACTTCCATTCCGAGTACATCGGTGCTGGCGTGCTGTTTCTCGCCGCCGCGAGTTTCCTGCGTGGCACCAGCGATGCTTCGCGTCGGAAGCTGCTGTGGTTCTTCACGGGCCTGCTGGTGGTGTCGATGCTCTGGGCGCTGGGTGGGAACACGCCGTTCTATCGCATCGTGTACGCGCTTGTGCCGGGCTCCAAGTATTTCCGCGCGCCGAGCACGATCTTCTTCTTGACGACGTTTGCCGCGGCGGTGCTGGCCGCGTTCGGCACGGAGCGGTTGCTCAAGGCGGAGATTCCACGGTTGTGGCTCGGGGTTGGTGCCGGCATCGGCGCGGGCATCGCGCTGCTGGCGACGGTGGGCGTGTTCCAGCAAATGGCGATGACGATTGCCTTGCCGCAGCAGGTGGACAGCGTGGATGCGAATACGAGCGCGGTGGTGATGGGCGCCTGGCGCTCGCTGCTGTTTCTTGGGGCGACGATAGCGATTGCTTACGGCGTCGGGACGAGGAAGCTCACGCCGACGCTCGCCGGGTGGCTGCTTGCGGCGGTCACGGTCGCGGATCTCTGGAGCATCGAGCGGCTGTACTGGAAGTTCATGCCGCCGGCAAACGTGATTTATGCGTCGGATCCCGCGATCGAGCACATCAAGGCCGAGTCAGAGCCGGTGCGGGTGGCGACACTGCCGTTCGACAACGGTGCGGTCTACCACGATCCCAACCTCGCGCTGGACGGCCTGATGGTCCACGGCGTGCGAATCGTGACTGGCTATCACGGCAACGAACTGGGTCGATATCAGTTGTTGAAGGGGAGTGACCAAGGCTACCGGCAGATGGGCAACCCGACGTTCTGGGGCCTCATGAACATCAAGTATCTCTATACAAACGTCGCCGACCTCGGACTTGAGGGCGCGAAGACACCGGTCGGGCCCATTCGTACGGCTGCCGGCACTCAGGTATGGTTGCATGAATTGCCGGGCGAGCATCCCTTCGCTTGGGTCGCCCCCGTCATCGCGAAGTTCACGGATGAGCAGGTCCTCGAAGCTCTGCGTGTGCCGACCTTCCCCTACCAAAGCGTTGCGTTGCTGCCCAACGAGTCCAGCACGCCGGCCGTTCCGCTGACTTCGCTGCCGCAGCCCACGGGCATCAAGACGCGCACCACCGGCTACAAGCCCGGCGCGTTCACGGTCGAGTTGGAAACGCCGGCCCCCTCCGGATCCGCGCTCGTTGTCAGCGAAAACTTCTATCCCGGCTGGACCGCTGTTGTCGATGGCCAGCCGGCGACGGCCGAGCGCGCGGATCTCTCGCTGATGGCGGTGGCACTGCCAGAGGGCGCGCGGAAGGTGGAGTTCCGCTTCGATTCGCCGCCGTATCATACGGGGCGGGGCATCACGCTGGCCGTGCTCGGGCTCGCGCTCGCAATGCTCGGCGCCGGCGCGGTGGTCGACAGGAAGAAGGGAACGGCGGCGGCGGCGGAGCCCGCCAATGCCTAGGCGCGTCACCCCAATGCCGAAGGCCCACGCCAGCGCCAACGTCAAGGCGCTGGTCATCACGCCGACATACAACGAACGCGCCAACGTCCCCACGCTGATCGACCGCGTCCTCGAGCAGGACTCGCGGATCGAGATGCTCTTCGTCGACGACAACTCGCCCGACGGCACCGGCGACCTGATCGACGGCATCGCCAAGGAGAACCCGCGCATCCACCTGCTGCGGCGCCCGGGCAAGATGGGACTCGGCACCGCCTATCGCGACGGATTCCGCTGGGCCCTGGCGCGCGACTACGAGCTGATCTTCGAGATGGACGCCGACTTCAGCCACGATCCCGACCACCTGCCGGAGTTCCTGGCGGCGGCGGAGCAGGCGGACTTCGTGCTGGGCTCGAGGTACCTCAACGGCAAGGTCACGGTGGTGAACTGGCCCATGAGCCGCCTCATGCTGAGCTACGGCGCGAACATCTACGCCCGCATCGTGACGGGGCTCAGGCTCTGGGACGCCACCGGCGGCTTCAAGTGCTTTCACCGGCGCGTGCTGGAAAGCATCAACCTCGATGACGTGCGCTCGAACGGTTATGCCTTTCAGATCGAGATGAGTTTCCGGGCCACGAAGAAGGGGTTCAAGCCGATCGAGATCCCCATCGTCTTCGCGGACCGAACCGAAGGCGAGAGCAAGATGTCCGGGCATATCGTGCGCGAGGCCATCTTCATGGTCTGGCGCCTGCGTTGGTGGGCGCTGACGGGGCGGGTCTGAGCCGCCGAACCCTAGCTCATCTAGGTGGATTCATCGGAGAGTATGAGCCTCAAGTTCTGGAAGATGTCCGGCTCCGGAAACGATTTCGTCTTCGTGGACGGAATCGCGGACCGACTGGCGGCCAAGCGGGCCTCGGATCCAGGTTTCGTCCGGGAGGTCTGTGCCGCCCATACGGGCGTCGGAGCGGACGGCGTCGCGGTCTTCCAAGCTTCTGACACGGAAGACTTTAGGCTGGACTACTTCAACCGCGATGGGAGCGTCGGCGAGCTCTGTGGAAACGCCTCGCTCTGCGCGACGCGCCTGTCCGTCGAGCTCGGCCACGCCAAGCCCGGAGGGCTGACGTTCGGCACCCTGGCCGGGGTCATTTCCGGGCGCCTTCGAGAGGGCCGCCCCGAGATCGACCTCCAGCCGGTCCAAGGGCTGCGAGCCGACGCCGGGATCTCCCGGCAGAGCGGGGAGTCGGCGATGGGCTTCGCGGACACCGGGGTTCCGCACCTCGTCGTGCGCACGCCGGACCTCAAGAGCGTTCCGTTGGCCGACCGTGGTCCCGAGCTGCGGTTCCACTCGAGCCTCAAGGCCGGGGCCAACGTGAACTGGGTGGCGCGAGGCGCCGACGGTCGCTGGGCGATGCGGACCTACGAGCGCGGGGTCGAAGCCGAGACCTTGGCCTGTGGTACGGGCGCCGTGGCCTGCGCGGCCGTGCTGGCCGCCTGGGGGGAGTCCGGCGACGAGACGGACCTGGTGACCAAGTCCGGCCGGATGCTCAGCGTGCGGCTCCGACGCTCCGGCGACCAGCTCTTGCCGACGCTGGCGGGTGAGGGGCGGATTGTCTTCGAGGGCTCGTTGCGGGAGCTCTGAACTCCGCTGCTGGGACGGACTGACGCAATTGC
>JAHBVS010000005.1 GCA_019637445.1 Gemmatimonadaceae bacterium
CACAGAGACACAGAGAGTCCGGCGCACCGAGCCCTCTGTGTCTCCGTGCCTCTGTGGCATCGGTTTTCAGCGAGATAGACCGCGCATCAGGGACGTGGAAACCCTATGTGTTATCCCCAATACAACAATACATAATACTTATTATAGGTAGTATTAGCGAAATGGCGCGGTGTCGGCTCGGCGTCCAGATTCCGCGTCAGCAAGGCGCCAGTTGCTGCCCCGATGCGCAAAGAAATGAGGCCCGCCGATCAAGTCGGCAGGCCTCATCTGTTCATGCGGGACGTGAGACGACTAGCCCTTAACGCTTATCTCACCGAGTCTTAGCTTTGCCTCAGACGCATACGGTGAGTCCTCGCGATCCGCGATAGTCTCGTACAGCGCCCGGCCGGCCGCCACATTGCCCGCCTGCACGTGATGGCGAGCAGCCTCCATCCGGTACTGCTGCGCGTCGATGCTCAGGTCGGCCGCAGCAGCGGCGGCCTCGTAGTCCGCGGCCGCTGCCGCGTCCTCGCCCTTGCTAGCCTTTCCGGCGCCGCGAAGCGCCAGCAACGCAGCCCGCTGGGGGGCTGCGGCCTTGGCCAGCGCCGTCTCAACGAGCGCCAGGCCCTCGTCCACCTTGCCGTCCGCGTAGTACAGCTGGGCTGAGAGGTGGGCGGCCTGGGTACCGGCCGTAGTCCCGGCATACCGGTTCACCACCCGGTTGAGCTCTTCCTGGGCCCGCGCCTGGTCGCTACCGCCGTACAGCGCCTCCGCCTGGGCCAGCGCGTCGTAGCCACGCGCCTCGCGGATCTCGGCGGACCGCTTGGCGAAGTAGAAGCCACCTGCCCCGATGGCGATGACCACTGCCGCGATGGTCAGGGGCTTCTGGTACTTCTTCAGGGTGTAGCCAATGTCTTCGGCTTCCAGTTGCTCCAGGGCCCCGGGGCCCGTCGATCGGGTCTTCGTCATTCAGTGGCTCAAGTGTCGTGTGTGGCACCGCCCGACGGGGCGGCTGCGCAAGCAATCTAATCTAGCAGTGCCCCCGGGCGGACTCGAACCGCCGACCTGCGGTTTAGGAAACCGTCGCTCTATCCACCTGAGCTACGGGGGCCTCACCGAAACTTAACCCTACGACCTGAACGATTCGGCGCCTCCAAACGTAAGTCTCGCAGCAAGTTCGCCTAGCTCCCTACCCTCGAAAATCCGCAGTTCCGGCCATGCGCCTCTCCTATACGTTCCTCCGCGCCGCAGTCGTTGCGGCGCTCGTAGTTTCGACACTCGGCCTCAACGCCTGCAAGACCGAATCTGCAGAGGCCAACGGCAATGCTGCGGCGCCCGGCGGCAATCGCCCCGGTGGAAGTCAGGGCGGCAACCAAGGCGGCGGTCGCGGTGGCTTCGGCGGCGGCGGCAATCAGATCAGCCCGGTCGAGATCACCACGGTCGAGCGCGTGAGCATTGCGCGCACCAGTCTTGTCGCCGGCCAGCTCGCGCCGCTGCGCGTCGTCGGCGTGACATCGATTGTCGCCGGGCCGTTGCTGCGCGTGCCTGTCGAGGAAGGCTCGGTGGTCCGCCAGGGCCAGGTGCTCGCCGAACTCGACGCCCGCGAGCTCGAGGCACAGCTGACGGCCGCCGAGAAGAATCTGGCGTTCGCCACCAGCACGGCCGCGCGTTCGGCCGAGTTGCACAAGCGCGGTGTCGTCACCGTCGCGGAGTATGAGCGCGACCAGGCAGCGCTCGGCGCCGCCGAGGCGTCGGTGGCGCAGCTTCGCACGCGCTACGGCTTCACGAAGATCGCCTCGCCCATCGATGGCGTGGTGATGCAGCGTTTCGTTCAGGCCGGCGACGTCGTAGGCGGCAACAGCCGGATGTTCACGGTGGCCGATGTGAGCACGCTGGTCGTGCAGCTGCCGGTCTCCGAGCTTGAGGTGCCGTACCTCCGCGAGGGCTCCAACGTGGACGTGAAGGTGGACGCGCTCGGCCAGACGGTGCCGGGCCGCATCCGTCGCATCTTCCCTGCGGCTGACTCGGTGAGTCGGCTGGTTCCCGTTGAGGTGGCGATTGGCGGTGCGACCGCGCGCCAGCTGCGCCCGGGGTACACGGTGCGCGTGACGCTCAATCTGAATGAGCGCCCCAACGCGCTGGTGGTGCCGACGCGCGCCGTCGTCGGTGCGGCGGGCTCGCAGTCTGTGTATGTGATTCGTGACGGGCGCGCCGAGCGTCGGCGCGTGCGCGTGGGGCCCGATACCGACGGCCGCACGGAAGTCTTCGAGGGACTCGCCGCCGGCGACACCGTGATCACGACGGGTAATGCCCTGCTCCGCGACGGCGCGCAGGTGCGCATCGTGGAGCCGCTGGCGCCTGAGGGTCCGGGTGCCGCGCAGCCGGTGAGTGTGCCGCCTGCCGGAGCCCGTCCATGAGCATTCATCACAAGCGGGGCATCTCCAGCTGGAGCATCAGCCGGCCGGTCGGGACGCTGATGCTGACGAGCACGCTGCTCGTGCTCGGCGTGGTCTACATCGGCCGCCTGCCCGTGGACCTGCTCCCGCGCATCGTGTATCCGCAGGTGCGCGTGAACGTCGGCAACCCGGGCGTCGAGCCCGTGGTGCTCGAGGAGACGGTCGCCAAGCCGCTCGAGGCGGCGCTGGCCACGGTCGAGAACCTGCAGCGCCTGCAGACCAACGTGAACGAAGGAAGCGTGAGCATCGAGCTCAACTTCTCGTACGGCACGAACGTCGATATCGCCCTGCAGAACGCTGCGACCAATGTGGAGCGTGTGCGTTCGCGCCTGCCCGTGGAGGCCTCGGCGCCGGTCATCAGCAAGAGCGATCCCTCGCAGATGCAGATCTTCCAGGTGGCGTTCTCGTCGTCTGAGCGTGACCTGGTTTCGTTGCGGCAATGGATTGACCAGCGCCTGAGGCCGCAGCTCCTGGCCGTGGAAGGCGTGGCGTCGGTGGATATCTCTGGCGGTCTCGTCCGTGAGATCCAGGTGGAGCTCGATCCTGAGCGCCTGCGTTCGTTTGGGCTGTCGGTCGGCGATGTGTTGAGCACGCTGAGCGGCGAGAACCAGAACATCGCCGGCGGGCGTGTGATCGCACCGGACCGCGAGATTGTCTCGCGCACGACGGGGCGCTTCCGTTCGCTCGAGGAGATCCGCGGCCTGCTGCTCACCGGTGCCGGCGCCACGCGTGTGCCGATCACTGAGGTGGCCGCCGTGCGCGACACCTCGCAGGACCAGCGCTTCTGGGCGCGATTGAACGGCACGCCCGCCGTGCGCATCGGCATCCAGAAGCAGCCCGAGGCCAACACGGTCGAGGTCGTGGATCAGGTGCGCGCGCAGATGGACCGGCTGCAGTCGTCCAACTTCGTCCCGCGTGACATCCGCTACCAGGTCACCTTCGACCAGTCGGGCTTCATCCGCGACGCGCTGAACTCGGTGCGCAACTCCGCGCTGATGGGTGCCTTCCTGGCGTCGCTGGTCGTGCTGCTCTTCCTGCGCAGCCTTCGCAAGACGTTCATCATCGGCGTGTCGATCCCGCTGGCCATCATGGCCACCTTCGTGATGATGGGCTTCGCCGGCCTGACGCTGAACATCATGTCGCTGGGCGGTCTCGCGCTGGGCACGGGCCTGCTGCTCGACAACGCGATCGTGATGCTGGAGAACATCTACCGACGGCGTGAGGTGGACGGCCTGGACCCCGAGGAGGGCGCGCACGTGGGCGCCGCCGAGGTGACCTCGGCCGTGGTGGCGTCGACGACGACGAACCTCGCGTCGGTGGCGCCGTTCCTGCTCATCGTCGGCCTCGCGGCGCTGATCTTCCGCGAACTGATCCTGACGATTTCGTTCGCGATCCTGGCCTCGCTGCCCTTGGCGCTGACCTTGGTGCCGATGCTGGCCGCGCAGCTGGGCAAGATCCGCTTCAAGAGCGGGTTGGAGGACTCGCGTCCGCTGCTGGCGTTCGACGACTGGTTCGGCCGCATGACCGAGAAGTACGCGCGCGGTGCCTCGTGGACCGTGAAGCACAAGTTCGCCGTGCTGGGCTCCGTGTTGGTCGTGGCGGGCCTGCTATTCTCGCGTGTGCCGGGCATCCCCAACGAGTTCCTGCCGCAGGTGGATGACGGCTCGGTGGGCGCCTTCGTGCGCCTCGCGCCTGGCTCGACGCCGTACCAGACGGACCGCATCACGCGTGAGATCGAGGGGATGGTGCAGCGGATGCCGCACGTGGAGGCCGTCTTCGCCACCGCTGGCGGATTCCTCTTCGGTGGCTCGTCGGCCGCGAATGCCGGCCGCGGCTCGTTGGACATTCTGCTCTCGCCGGTGAGCGAGCGGAAGATGACCGCCGACCAGTGGGTGCGCACCCTGCAGGACTCGATCAACAAGCGCGGCTTCGCCGGCGCGCGCGTGGGTGTGCGCCCGCCGCGCATCCGCGGCCTGCGAACTTCGTCCACCGGCGAGGCCGTCTCGGTCGCGGTGCTGGGTGACGAGATTGCCACGCTGCAGGAGATCGCGCTGGCGGTGTCGCGTCGCGTGCAGGGCGTGCCCGGATTGGAGAACTTCCAGAACCCGCAGGATGAAGGCTCTCCCCTGCTCTCGATCGAGTTGGACCGCGAGCGTTCACGCGCCCTTGGGTTGAACGTGCAGCAGGTGGGCGCGGCAGTGCGCACGGCGCTCGACGGCACCATCGCGACGCGCTACGCCGAAGGCAACTTCGAGTACGACGTGCGCGTGTTCTTCCCGCGTGGGCGCTTCCAGAGCACCACGGACCTGATGGACGTGCCGATCGTGGCGACGCGGAACGCGCCGCCGATCCGCCTGGGCGATGTGGCGAAGGTGCAGACCGTGCTGGGCCCCAACGGAATCACGCGTGTCAACCAGAGTCGCCAGATCCAGATCAACGGCGACGTGATCACCGAGGTGGCCACCGTGGGCGCCGTGACGGACTCGATCCGCGCGCGACTCGCCGACCTCGAGATGCCCGATGGCTACGGCATCATCATCGGCGGCGAACAGGAAGCGATCGACGAGAGCAACCGTCAGCTCGCGCTGGTCATCGCGCTGGCGATCTTCCTCGTGTTCGTGGTGCTGGCCGTGCAGTACGAGAGCTTCATCAATCCTGTGGTGATCCTGATCTCGATCCCGCTGGCGATGATGGGCGTCGTGGCGATCCTGCTGGTCTCGGGCACGCCGTTCTCCGCACCGGTCACGCTGGGCATGATCATGTTGGCGGGCATCGTGGTGAACAACTCGATCCTCCTGGTGGAGTTCGCCGAGGGGTTCTATGAGACGCCGGGCATCACGCGGGCGCAGGCCATCGTGGCGGCGGGCGCAGCGCGCCTGCGGCCGATCATGATGACGACGATCACCTCGCTGGTGGGCACGTTGCCGCTGGCGCTGGGCCTCGGCGAGGGCGGCGAGTTGATGCGGCCGCTCGCAATCGCCGTGGTGGGTGGCCTGTCCGTGTCGACGATCCTCACGCTGTTCGTGGTGCCCTGCACCTACCTGATCATCCACGGCCTGGGCGATCGCGTCCGCTCGTTCGCGATCGGGGAGCGCGCGCGGCCCGTACCAGCAGAGCCCGCACCGCAGCAGCCAGCAGCGACGTAAAGCGCGCGCTGCGCTGCGCCGCGGGGAGACTGATCTCCTCGCGGCACTGGGTCAGGATCACGCGAACGGCTAGCAGATGGTCGGCGCCAGCTGCGTCGCCGGGGAGCGTTGCGGCGTCGAGGAGCGTTGCGGCGCGGCTGCGGAAGGTGTCGAGGCGCGCTGCCAGGCTCGCCGGCAACTGGTCGCGTCTGGTATCCGACAGCAGCGCGATCGCGACGCCCGGCCGCGCGGCCATCGCGCCGTACACGCACTTCACAAGCAAGCCTACCTCAAGGCCGCTGGTGTACTTCCGCCCCGCGGTTTCCCGCGCTCCGACAGTTCCCGGTGCCGCCGTAGACCCGGGACGCAGTCTGCACAGCCGCAGCTCCAAGTCCTGCAGAAAGCGATCCCCGGCCGCCCAGAGCAGGTCCTGTTTCGAAGGGAATCGCTGGTAGACGGTCCCGACCGGCACCTGCGCCTCGCGCGCAATCGCGGCGACGCTGAGGTCAGCGAACGATTGCTCGCGCAGCAGGCGCGTGGTGGCAAGTATGAGCTGGCCGCGCGCAGAGACGCTGCGCGCCTGGCACAAGGAACGGCTGTACGGCGGGGGCAGGACCTATGCTCCAATTTCGAGATTCGAAGAACATGAATCCCGATTCATGTTTCGCGAACATCGAAAATGTGCAGGTGTGAGCCTCACGGTCTGCGTCGGTCCAAGACTTCGCGGCGAGGTTTGGCACGGCGACGGCCGCAAGCCTTCGCCTCGGCAGCTATGGACGTCGCGTCGGGCTCTTTGGTGTCGGCTGCGGCGCTGGGGGCGGCGGTGTTGCCGGCGGCGGCGGCGGAGGGCTGGTAGTGGTCGTACTCGGACGCGTGCTCGGAGGCGCCGTGCGCTCGCGCGGGACGGCCCTCAGGGAGTCGCGGCCCGGTGTGAAGCTCGTACCGACGCTTGGGCGCTGGCCGCCCATCGTGGTGCGACGACGCTGCTGCGCGGTGGCCCCGGCGCCATCCTCGAACTCGACACCAAGCACACTGGGCGCGGCCGCGTACAACGCGTTGAGCTGATCCGCGTGTGCGACGAACATCGGCGAGGCGCAGCGCACCGAGGCGCCGACGGCCAGGTGATCAGAGGGCAGCACCATGGGTGGCAGCGGGAATCCGGCAACCGCGCCCCCTGCGGGAAGGAGCACGAGCCCGCAGATCTCCGCGCTCCCATCGCCACTTTGCGCGTCGAGGTTGGTCCGGTGCGCGCGTCCGGCCTCGACGAGTCGCGCGATGGCCCTCGTGTACTCAATGGCGGCGGCGCCATCGGTGATGGCCTGCACGCGCGCGCCAGCTGGCGAGAAGTACACGTCGTAAGCAAAGGGCTCCGAGAGCGCATAGAGGAGCATCGACAGCCGCGCCGGCCATCCGTCGGCCTCCAGCGAATCGCGCTGGCGCGCCGAGATGATCAGGCCCTCGCTGCTGCTGGCAATCATCGCGGCGGCCCAGAGTTCGGTCACGGTGGGGTTCGCCGCGCTGCCGACATCCACCACGTCCGCCAGCGACAGCGTCTTCAGGGCCAGCGCCTCGCGGTGCAGGTTGAAGCGCGCGCCCACCGGCTGCAGTGCGTCGCGCAGGCGCCGTGGCATCTCGCGCGGATCCAGCGGCGAGAGCTGCAGCAGGCCGGCACTCGGCCGCGTGGGATCGTCCACGCCGAACACATACACGAGCCTACCAGTCTCGCTGACGGAAAACAGCGCGGAGCTGCGCGAGGTGGCTCCGGACTCGCCGCAGCGAACACTGCCGAGCAGGTATACGCGAAGGCCGCCATTCGAGAAGCGGGCGGTTTCCGTCCCGGCGCAGCTCTCGGTGGTGAACGGCCGCTGGGTGCCGTCGGCGCGGACGCGGGAACTGCTGACCTCGAGCCCGTTGCTGAGCGTGATGAGATCGGCGCTGAACGGATCGCCGTCGGTGGGGATGACGCAGAGGGTCGTGCCCTGCCCGCCCGCAGCGGGGTCGCTCCAGCAGCCGGCGAAGCTGTACCAGGGACGCAGGTCGCCCCACTGCGCGTCGATGACGCCGGGCATGGCGAGCCCGAGAATCAACGCGCCAAGGCGAAGCCGCGAGCGACCTGGCATCCGCAACCTGAGGGTCTAGGGCTTCCGCGGCTGCGCCGTGCGCTTGCCTCCCGACGAGCTGCTGCCGGAGGAACTGGACCCCGAGGCGCCCGACCGCGAGGTGCCGGAGCTCGACGCCGGCCGTGATTCCGTCGCCGGGCTACGCGGGCGTGACGATGCCGCGTCCCCGCCCCGCGGCTGCGCCGACCCGCGTGGCGTCGTGCCCGATGCAGGCACGTAGCCGCGTCCCTTCTCCATCCGTCCGCCGCGGTCGTAGCGCGGCGTCACAGTCACGGTCACCGGCTGGTTTGCGTAGCCGTAGCCCCAGGTGCCGTAGCGCATCGAGCGGCCCCAGAGGTAACCGCCCCAGAACGCGTGGGAGTCCAGGCAGTTGACCGGATTGATCATCAGACCGGTCACCGGCGAATAGAACGGCATCCCGTAGAGCGGCCAGGCACGGCGCACGTCCCAGAGCAGCCGGTCGCAGGCGCCACCGCTCCAGGCGGTCGCCGTGCGCGATCCGTACGCGGCATTCGACGCCTCCGCTACGGCGGCCGCGCTGCGTCGCATCTCCGCCATCACGTCCGCGTTGCTCACGGCGCTCGCACCCTCCGCCGCCAAGGACACTTGGAAGTGCTCGCGATTCCCCAGCGCCACCACCATATCAATTGTAGAGGCCGGGATTCCCGCCGCCTGCAAGCGCTCCAACTCGCGACGCTTCGCGACCAACGCATACTCGGTCGGAACGATCGCGGCAGCCAGCCAGGTCTCCACCGCAACAGGCTCGAGCCTCTGCGACATCTCAATCACGTCTGCCGAACTCGGCACACGGCTCGCGTGCTTGCGCGCGGCGAGCGCCGCGGTTTCGAACGGCGCCAACGCCGATCGCAGCGGCTCAGTAAGGTCATCGAGCGCGAGCCGCGAGGATCGCAGGCTCCGCACGGCGGTCCGGTTCCCGGTGCGCACGGCCTGCACCTCGATCCAATCACCGCTGGGACCGAGCGCCATCACGGTGCGAGTGTTCCGGAGCACGCCATCGCCGCAGTCGAAGCTGCCTTCGACATACACGCGTCGGCCGTCGTCCGACGGACGCCCCACTTCACGGCCCGTGCAGCCGGTCTCCTCGATCGGCATCTCGCGGCCGTCGGCAAAGAGGCTGGCGCGGCGCTCCATCTGGCCATCCTTGAGCGTCACCAGCTCCACGGCCGCGGCATCCCCGGCCACGGGCAGCACGCAGGTCACCGCGGGCAGCGCCGTGCTGCCCTGCTCCGTCTCGCCCACCCAGCATCCATATAGGAAGGCCCAGGGTGCCGTCGAGGAATCCTGCGCCGCCAGCGCGCGTGGCGCGCCAATCGCGAGGGTCGCGCCGAGCGCCAATGCCGCGCCAAGCGCCGATGTCGTGCCAAGCGCCGATGTCGCGCCGAGGGAGATCGCAAGTCGCATCCGCATTGTCAGTCTCCCGGGTTCAGAATCGAATGGCGAGGCCGACCGCAGTGGTCAGGCCCGAGAGGTCAATGCGATCAAAGCCCGCGAAGTCGCGCCCCAAGCTGCCCCGCGCATAGGTGTAGCGAAGGTCGCCAACAAGCTGCATCTCCGGGATGATGCTCCACGCCGCGCCCGCCGAGGCCTGGCCGAACATCGCCACGCCCTCGGCCTTGAACTCATCGCGGAAGACGTCGAGTGTGCCGGGATCGATGAAATCGCCGTACTGCACGAAGCGATACCGCATCCCGCCCACGGAGGCGCCGACGTACGGCAGGAGTCGTGTCGGGATCCAGGCGCGTGAGCCGATCATGCGGCCGCGGTCACGCAGGTAGTAGCGGGCCCCGATGCCGATCGGTGTGCGGGAGAATCGCGTGGTCTGCTCGATGTCGCGGCCGTCCTGGTCTACCCAATCGCGGAATGCGCTGCGGCGCCGCACGCTGTTGCCGGCGACTGAGAACACGATGTCCGTGCGTCCGTTCAGCGTGATGGCGACGTCCACGCCGCGGTCCGAACCAGCAAAGTCCTGGCGGCCCAGCGTGAGCTCGTCAAAGGACTGCGCGAAGATGTCCGACGAGGCACTCGCCTGCGCAAAGCCACCGAACAGCGTGATTGTCGCTGCCGGTGGCTTGAAGAGGTATCCGCGCTCAAGGGCCGACTGTGCGTCGGCCGCCGTGGGGAAACTGGCGATGCTTGCGATCGCCAGCAACGCGAGCGGTGGGAGTGCACGCACGGGACCTCCGGAGGTATGCACTACGATATGCGAAATACCTCATAAGCGCCAGAAACGTTCCTGAGGACCTTCATTAAAAGCCTAGGGCGCCGCATACCCACCCCCACCCGCTAGAACTTGATGCTGAGGCCGATGGTGTGGGCCATGCGGTCCCGACTGAACGTTTCGAAGCTCGCCTGGGTCAGGTCGTCGTAGTCCGACGCGTTCTTGTCGTACTCGGGATCGTCGGAGACCCAGTAGAAGCTGTAGCCGTAGCGCAGGGAGAGGCGGCGGGTGCCCTTGAGAAAGTGGACCTCGAAAGACGCGGTCGGAGTGAGGCCGTCGAAGATCACCACGGAGCCACGATCGTTGAAGGCGCCGCCGGTTCCGACGCCGGAAACGTCGAAGGTGACGAAGCGGGCGTTGAAGGTGTTCAGCGTGAGCGCGGGCGAGATGACGACGTTGTCAGAGAGGCGCTTCATCAAGCCCGCGCTGAGGTCGAGCATGCGCCAGCCGAGCACGGTGTTGCGCTCATCGAGGCCGTCAACCGTCCGCGACCCCGCGCCGACACCCAACGTCAGGCCGACCATCCCCAGCGTGGGAATCATCTTGCGCGACCAGTAGTCGGAGAGATCGCCGCGCCGGAAGGCCAGCACCTCCGTGTTCGCCTCCACGTAGCCGCTCGGATGCAGGTCCACGTGATAATTGCGCAGCACGGGATTCGACAGCATCACCAAGTCGTTCCGGAAGTCCGGTGTGCCAAGCGCGAGCAGGTGGCGGTCGACGCCGAAGTTGCGCTCGTAGGAAGACAACGTGAGGCTGAACTCCTTGCCCGGCTCCATGGCCACCGTGCGCAGCTCGAGCGGATCCGGGCTGCGGTACAGGCGGCGCAGCGTGAGGGTCTGCTGTCCAGGCCGGAGGTACACGAACTGCTCGTTAAGGCTCAGGTTCACGCGCCGCATCGGGTCCTCGAGCTGCTCACAGTCGAAGTGTCGCAGCGCAGGCCGGCTGGGCAACAGCGCCTTGACCAGTGAGTCGAGCTCCTGCTGGACGTCCACGACGCCCGTCACGCCGACGAGCCGCACGCTGTTTGCGCTCTGGCCACGAACAGCAGCCCGGTTCAGGATCTGTTGCCGCGTGAAGAGCGTTCCGTTGGGTTGGCTGCGCACCGTCAACTTGGCGTAGCGCCGACCCATTGACTCGGTGGCCGCGCGGAGCTGCGTGGTGACATTGCCCAAGGCCGACTGATAGGCGCTGACGCTCTGTGCCTCGGCAACCACCTCAAGCACGGACGGACTGCGTCCACCAATCGCTGAGTACTCGTTGCCGATTGACCGCGCGGCCGACCCCGAGCAGAGGAACTTGGCGTTGTCCAACAGTACGGGCGTGAGATCCTCGGCCACGGCGGCGCGCTGCGCCGCCGGCATCGCGGTGCTGCGCACAAGGCTCAGCGACGACGCCCCGAGCTCGGGATATGAGTTGATTGCGCCCGCATTGGCACGTCGGAAGTCGTCGAGCCCGCCCGTGTACGCCTTCGTGAGGTCGCCGTCGTAGGCCTCCTCGGCGTCCACGAAGATCTCGTCGACCTCTTCGTACAGCTTCGTGATCGTTGCGAGCTTGGCACGCTGGGCCTCGCGGAGGCGCGTGGTGGCCTGCTGGATTCCGGTGACCACCGGCGTCGGCAGACCCGGGTGACGGCGAATCACCTCGTGCAGGCGCTGCTCCTCGCGCTGCAGGTCGGCGATGTCGTCGCGCAGGAGACGTTCGGTGCTCGCCGCGACGCGCGCGATGCGACCTGCCTCGGCGTTGATGGCGCGGATCTTGGCTTGGCGCTCGCGCGCCTCGAGCACGGCGGCAATCTCGCGGCCGAGCTTCTCGCCTGCGGCCTGATACGAGGCCTGCTTCTGCCGCCAGTTGCGCTCGTTGCGCGCGATGTCAGCAGTGAACTGGTCGTTCCACTGCTTGGTCTGGGCATCGTACTGGGCCTGCCAGCGCTGGGTGGCGGCCGCGTCGTAGGTGGGGCGCGCAACTGCGGGCGCGGCGGGAGCGGAGGGCGCCGAACGCGAAGCTGCAGCCGAGCCGGAAGCGGCGGATGCCGAGCCCGCAGCCGCGCCGGAAGCGGCGCTGCCTGCCGATCGAGCGCCTGTCCCCGAGGTCGCCCCTGCACTTCCCGCGGTAGTCGCCGAGGCCGAAGCACCGGACTGCTGTTGCTGCTGTTGCTGCTGTTGCGCCAGCCGCTGCAACTCGAGACCGACGCGATTGTCAATCGACTGTAGGTTCGTCGTCGTCGCGCGCACCCACTCGATGCTCTCCACGCGGACCTTCAGCGAATCGCCCTGCACCTTCAGTGGCACCTTGTTCGTGTTCCAGCGCGAGAACAACTGTAGCCAGGCACTCTCGCCGAACGTGATGGTCTGCGTGCGCGTGGAGCGTCCCTGTTCGATCGAGAACGCGTCCGTCTGCACGCGCTTCTCGCCCGTGATGGGATTCGTGGCCGAGACCGTGATGCGGACCTCGGCGCGCGTGATGGGGCGCAGGTTGAACTCCGAGACCTGACGGAAGACCTCGCCGCCCGACCCGTTGGGCGCGACGACCGTCAGCGTGGAGTCCAACCTGAAGTCGTGCGCGAAGCGCACTTCCTGCAGGCCCCAGCTGGTACCGCCGAAGAATGTGGCGACGTCCGCGAAGCCGCCTTCGAACTTCGAGATGTGCTTGCAGCCGCTGCAGCGGCCGGCAGTTCCTGGTGGGATCAGCGCGATCAGCATCTGGCCGACGACACCGCCGACCTGGCCGTCCGTTCGCTGGATGCTGTTCACCCAGCCCTGCGCGTGGATGGTGGCGCTCGGGAGGACGCCGAGCAGGAGCACGACAAGGGCCGCAGCGAGGGGACGCATCAAGGGGGCGGGTCGTTGGCCGTCCACTGCTCCGCGCAACCCAAGTGCACGCGGTGGTGGACGCCCGATTGATGAGGGTGCCGACGCGCTGCGCCGACGGGGCTTCACTTGTGGGCGGAAAGTCTACGTGTGAGGGAATCCCCCGCCAACGGGGTCGTAACTTTGTGATGCCTCGCGAGCGAGGGCGGCGTTGGCGCGACTCCGCGCTGGGCCGTACATTCGCGCAGTGTCGACCCCACTTGAGCGCCTGAAGGACGCCTTCGCCGGTCAGTACGAGATCACCTCGGAGGTCGGCTCCGGTGGCATGGCGACGGTCTACCTCGCCCGAGATCTCAAGCACGATCGCCAGGTGGCCATCAAGGTCCTGCGGCCGGAGCTCGCCGCGGCACTCGGCCCCGACCGCTTCCCGCGCGAGATTCGCATCGTCGCGCAGCTGTCACACCCGCACGTGCTGCCCTTGCACGACTCCGGCGAGGTGGCGGGTTTCCTCTACTATGTGATGCCGTACGTGGACGGCGAGTCGCTGCGCGCCAAGGTCGAGCGCGAGGGACAGCTGCCCGTGCACGACGCCGTGCGCATCCTCCGGGAGGTCGCCGACGCGCTGGCCTACGCGCACGAGCACGGCGTGATGCATCGCGACATCAAGCCCGACAACGTGATGCTCTCGGGCCGCCACGCGCTGGTGATGGATTTCGGCGTGGCCAAGGCCGTGAGCAAGGCGGCCGGCGACAAGCTCACCACGGTGGGCGTGGCCGTGGGCACGCCGACGTATATGTCCCCGGAGCAAGCGACGGGCGAGGAGCACATCGACCATCGCTCCGACATCTACTCGCTCGGCGTGCTGGGCTACGAGCTGCTCGCTGGCGAACCGCCTTTCCAGGGCAAGTCCGCGCAGGTCATCCTCTCGGCGCACGTGCTGGAGAAGCCGAAGTCCGTCTCGGAGATCCGCAAGGCCGTGTCGCCGGTGTTGGCCGATTTGATTGCGCGCTGCATGGAGAAGAATCCGGCAGACCGGCCACAGACCGCCGAGGAAGTGCTGCTGGAGCTGGAGGCGTTGGCGACGCCGAGTGGTGGCGTGACGCCGACGACGACGCGGCCGATGCGCGCGACCAAGGCCAAGGCGCCCGCGGCTGGCACGCGGATGCGGAATGCACTCGTAGGCGTGGCGATCGCGTTGGCGCTCGTGCTTGGCGGCTTTGGGGCCTGGGCCACGCTCGGCAATGCTGCGCCGGGCCCAGAGCGACTGGCCGTGCTCCCGCTCACGGACGTCTCCGGTCAGGACGGCGAGGTCGTGACGGTGCTTGTGAACCAACTCGGCGTGGCGCTCGGGCAGGTCAGCGGCGTCACGGTCGCCCCGCCGTCCGCCGTGAATCCCTACAAGACGGCGCCCAAGCCGCTCGATGAGATGGCGCGCGACTTGAACGTCGGCGCGTTCCTCGAGGGGAATGTGTTTCGCTCGGGCCAGCGGCTGCGGGTGACGCTGCAGCTGACCAATCCGCACTCGATCGGCCAGTTCTGGGCCGGGAGCTATGACATCGATCTCACCGCCGACGTGCTGGAGGCGGTGGACAAGGTCATCCCCGACATCGTGAACGGCATTCGCACGCGTCTACAGACACCGACCACTTAATCCCCCCCTCGATGTCTCGACTTCGTCTTGTAGTCCTGCCCTTCCTCGCGCTCGCCGGCTGTTCGCGTGGCGACGCCAACGGCGTGCCGGAGCAGATGACCGTGCTGCGCACGGAGATGGGATCCGTGCTCACGCCGGCGCTTTCCCCTGATGGCTCCCGACTCGCCTGGTCGCAGCCGGTGGGTGGCCAGGCGCGCATCTTCGTTGGCGCGGCGGACGGCAGCAATCCCGTCATGCTAACGCAGGGGACCTGGGATATTGATCCGTACTGGTCCCCGGACGGCCAGTGGATCGCCTTCTTTGGCGAATCGCCGGGCTTCGATGTGTGGGTGGTGCCGGCGGCGGGCGGCGAGCCGCGGCAGCTGACCTCGGGGCCTGCCAACGACGGACCAATCGGTTGGCTGCCGGACAACAGTGGCGTGGTCTTCATCCGCGCTGGCGAGGGCAGCACCCGCACGATGGTTGCGCCGCTCGATGGCGGACCGTTGCGAGAACTGGTGGCGGGGCGTAACGCCGACGCGAGCCAGTGGGCCATGCTCTCGCCGGACGGTACGCGGGTGGCGATGCTCCTGCAGCACGGCAGTGTCTCGACGGTCTGGGTCGCCAACGCCGATGGCAGCAACGCGCGGCAGCTGACCACCGACGGACTTGAGGCACTGGGAGGGGCCGATCGCACGTGGTCGCCCGATGGGCGCTTCATTGCCTTTCACTCCCGCCGCACGGGGACCACGGACATCTGGACGGCAAACGTCGAGACGGGCGAGCTCCGGCAAGTGACGACGGATATCCGCAACGATATGGAGCATTCGTGGTCGCCGGACGGCCGCTGGATTGCCTACGTATCGGACCGCGGCGGCCAGTTCGATCTCTGGATCTCTCCGGCCAGCGGTGGCGAAGCGCTGCGTGTAACGCACGATGCCGAGTTGGAGACGGATATCGGCTGGACGCCCGACGGACAGGCGCTGTACTACTCCCGCCTCGTGACGGATGCGCAGGTCGCCGTCACGACTCCGGGTGGCGCGCCGCAGGTGCTGGTCGAGTGGCCGGGCCGTCAGATCCAAGACCGGGTCGCTCTCTCGCCCGACGAGCGCACGGCGCTCTTCACCGGCGACCGCAGCGGCAACTTGGACATCTGGTCCGTGCCCGTGGCCGGAGGCGAGCCGGCGCCGTTCGCGGCCAGCCCGTTGGATGATCGCAGCCCGACCTATTCTCCTGACGGCCGCCAGGTTGCGTTCGAGTCGAACCGCGCCGGCAACTGGGACGTCTATGTGGTGGGGTCGGCCGGCGGAGAGCCGCGGCGGATCGCCGACTGGGCGAGCAACGAGTACGACGCCTCGTGGTCGCCCGACGGATCGCAGATCGCGTTTTGGTCCAGCCACGAGACGCCGCAGCTTGAACTCTGGGTGGTCGCGGCCGCCGGGGGCGCGCCGCGGCGCCTGACGACCATGGGCCGGACCGTGATGGGCGTGCCGCAGTGGAGTCCGGATGGCAAGAGCATCTACGTGCTCAGTTCCAGCAGCGAAGGCGCCGGACTGTTCCGCGTGCCGGTCGCCGGCGGTCGGCCACAGCGCCTGGAGACCTCCACGGTGGCGAGGCCTTGGGCGGCAGCGCTGTCGCCGGACGGCCGCTGGTACGGCTACTCGGCAATCGAACGTGGCTGGGCATTCGTGGAGATCGTGCCGACCGCCGGCGGTGCGCGTCGGCGCATCGCGACGCGAAATGACCGTGTCTGGAACACGCGCGGCGTCTGGGCGCGCGATGGCAGCGCGATCTTGATCTCGGAGTGGCAGTTCGATGACGACGGCACGGAGAACATGATTGAGTTCACGCTCGGCGAGCCCGTCACCTCACGCGAGTTGACGGCGCGCCCGAACAGCTTTGAGATTGCCGGCGCGACCCTGAAGGATGGGCGCACGATCTACACGGCTCTCGGCTTGAAGGCGGACGTGGCGCGGGTGTCGGTGGGCGCGTTGCTGGCAACGCGCTCCTCACCGTGATGCGCGGCTCCCTGCTCCGGCGCCGTCAGCTGCTTGGCGCCGGCCTGCTCGCCGCGTCTGCAGCGTTCGGCTGCGCGCGCGGCAACGACCCCGACGCAGTCGCCGCGGAGATCACCCGCCTCGCCGACTCCGTCTACGCCACGATGCTCGAGCTGAACCCCGAGTTCGGCACGCAGTCTGGCATCGCCGGCGCGACGCACGATGGCATCGCGAGCAATGCGCCCGAGGTGCTGCGCGCCAACGAGGCGCGCTGGGACCTGCTGCGCGAGGCCGTCCACGGCGTGACGCCTGATGCCGTGATGGGGCGCCCGGAGTGGGCGCTCTACGCCGTGATGCGCAACCAGCTGGACGCCGAGCTGGCGATGCGCGTGTGCCGCGAGGAGCTGTGGACCGTGGCGTCGTATGTGAACGGCTGGCAGGCGCGGTTCACGGACCTGGCGCTGATCCAGCCCGTGGGCAGCGACTCGCTGCGCGCGCAGGCGTTGGCGCGTGCGCGCGCCATTCCACTGTGGTTGGACCAAGAGGTGCTGAACCTGCGCGAAGGCCTGCGCCTCGGCTATTCGTCGCCCAAGGTGATCGTGCGCAACGTGCTGCGGCAGCTGGATGATCTCATCGCCACGCCCACGCGGCAGTCGCCGTTCTTCAGTCCCGCGCAGCGGGACAGCGACGCTGCGTTCGGCAACGAGCTCGCGACCATCATCGCCGATGGCATCGTGCCGGCGATGCGGCGTTACCGCACGTTCCTCGAGCGCGAGTACCTGCCGGCTGCGCGCGAGGCGATCGGAGTGAGCAACAATCCGGACGGCGCGGCCTGCTATGCGGCGACCATTCGCAGCTTTGCGACCGTGGAGATGCCGGCAGACAGTGTCCACGAGATGGGCCTGCGGCAGATGGCGCTGATCGAAGGCGAGATGCGCGAGATCGCCGCGCGCAGCTTCAATGGCGAGGCCTTGGAGACGTTGTTGCCGAAGCTGCAGACGGATCGCCGCTACACCTACCGCACGTCGCAGGAGGTCATCGACACCTCCCAGGCCGTGATCGGCCGCGCGAAGGCCGTGATGGGCGAATGGTTCGGCCGCCTGCCCAAGGCCGACATGATCATCCAGCCCTATCCCGAGTTCCGCCAGCGCGCGGGTGCGCCGGGTCAGTACCAGCCGGCGCCGGAGGACGGCTCGCGCCCGGCCATCTTCCTGATCAATCCGTCCAACCCCACGCGGCGTCCGCGCGCCGACACGGAGACAACGGCGCTGCACGAGGGCATTCCGGGCCACCATCTTCAGGTGGCGATCGCCAACGAGCTCGAGGGCGTGCATCCGCTGGTGAAGTACTCGTGGTCCTCGGGCTTCGGCGAAGGCTGGGCGCTCTACGCCGAGCAGCTTGGCGACGAGATGGGTGTGTACTCCGGCGACCTCGCGCGCCTCGGCACGCTGGGCTCCCAGGCCTTCCGGGCGGCGCGCATGGTTGTGGACGCGGGCATGCACATGAAGGGCTGGACGCGTGAGCGGGCGCGGGCCTACCTCGCGTCGCGGACGTTCCTTACCGAGCACGAGTTGGACGGCGAGATCGACCGCTACATCTCGTGGCCCGGCCAGGCGCCATCGTACATGATCGGACGGACGGAGATCCTGCGGCTGCGCGAGGATGCACGGACGCGCATGGGTGAGCGCTTTGATATCCGCCAGTTCCACGATCGTGTGCTGGAGAACGGGACGGTGCCGCTCTGGGCCTTGGGAGAGGTGGTGTCGGGCTGGGCGAAGTAGCCTTGGCGCGCGCCACCCACGCGCGTTAGGGCGCGCTGCTGTTCCAGATGTTCGCGCGGATCTTGAACGCGCCGTCCTCGCGGGCCCAGACGTTCAGGTACTTGCCGCGCTCGACCGTGCTGTCGGAGCCGTAGACCACCTCGTAGTTGCCCTGGTCCACCACTAGATCCTCGCCGCCGTAGCAGCTGGTCTGCGACTCCGTGAATGCGTGGATGCCAGCGGCGAGGTAGTCCACCGTAAGCTGGTGCAACGCCTCCGGCCCCACAGTTGGCGGCGCGCCCGGTGGGAACGACTGCGCGTCGCGCGTGAACATCGCGTCGATGGTCGGGACATCGCCTCGCACGTGCGCGCGGGTGAACACCGCGTTGGCGCTGTCGATTGCGGCGCAGGTGGCCGCGAGGTCAAAGGAAGCGCGGCGTGCGTCTCCGCAGGCAATCGCCGCGCCGACGCCAACTGCGATGAGCGCGAACCTGGCGACAGAACGGATGGCTGCTGGGGCCTTCATCGGATGGTCAGACGGTTGGACGGTTGGACGGTTGGACGGTCGGATGGCCGGACGAACCGGCGGTCCGACGGGCGGACGGGCGGACGGGCGGACGAGAAGAAACGATGTCGAGCGAAATTGTAGTCTCGTAGTCAGTGTGCAAAAGAGCGGGCTGGCGAGCCGATATATCCTCCCAATCGCGCTTTCGGCAAACATGAATCCGGATTCATCTTTCGCGAAACTGAGAAAAGTGGAAGTCCGCGCGGCTTCCGCTCGGTCGAATGGGCTGCGGGCTGTGGGTTGCGGGTTGCGGTCGCGGGGTAGCGGCTGCGGGTAGCGGGTGCGCGGTGGCGGGCGTGCGGTCTCGCCGATCGATACGCCTCTCCGTTCGCCGCCCGCCGTCACCGGCCACCGTCATCCGGCCCTGCCGCTCAGACCGGCGTCGGCGTCGGCATCCGCGGAAACGCCAGCGCCCGATCCACCTCACGGTGCGCGGCAATCAGCCGCTCCACCTGCTCCGAGACGTCTTCGGCGATTCCCAGGTGCGTGGTGAGGTGCTGGACTGACAGCGACCCGGCGTGCAGCCGCAGCAGCTTCAATCGAATCGCCTCCAGCGCGCCAATCGCCTCGCCAAGCTTGGCGTGCAGTTCGTCGCGCGCCTCGCGGACGTCCGTGTACTCCTCGCCGGCCGCGGCCTCACCGGCCGCCGTGAGCGCGTCCGCGAGTTCGTCGTGGCGCAGCCGCAGGGCCTGGGCGTCCTCCTGGAGGCGCTTGAGGATCGCGGGCAACTCGGCCAGGTCCTGCCGTGCAGGCTTCGGCAGCGACTCGTACAACTGCTCGGCGGCCATCCCCAACGAGAGCTCCGTGGCACGGTGCGTGACGGCGGAGAGCGGCGTCTCCTTGCCCAGCGTACGACGCGCAACGGCGAACAGGAAACGCCCAAAGCGCCCCGTCCAGCGATTCGCCCAGAACTCCGTGTCCACGTCTCGTCGGCCGCCCGCCATCGCAAATTCGGTCAGCTTGGCCAGCATCGCGGTACCCGCGGCGAGGATCGGCGTCACGCCCACGGCGTTGATCCACGCGAAGCCCAGGCGCGGACCGAGCAGCATCGGCGCGAGGATCCAACTGGCAACACCAACCGCGAACACGCCTCCGGCCACGCGCGCAGTCGTTGGGAGCAAGCGCTCGAAGACGCCCGGTGGCTTTGACCTGCCCGTGGCGGCCAACTCTTCCCGTGCCCGCTCGGCCTCCGACTCGAAGGCCGGCCGCAGGTCCTGGTGCGCGAAGCCCTGTCGCAGCAATCGCCGCGCCTGCATCACGAGGTAGGCCGTCGGCGTGACGATGCCGGCCAGCGCGAGCGTCCCGAAGCCGGCGACCGAACCGAGGGCGGCCGACACCACCACCGCAATCGGCGCGACCAGGAAGGCGCCCACCAGCGTGCCGCCACCGTCCAGTCGCCCGGTGCGCTTCACGAAGGCGCGCAGGGCCGCCGGCACCTCCCGCCGGTGCTCCAGCGCCACGCCGAGCTGCTCAGCCAAGGCCTGCGCGCTCTCGGGTCGCTGCTGCCGCTCCTTCTGCAGGCAGCGGTCCACCAAGGCCGAGAGCCTACGCGGCACGCCGACCCCGAGTGAGGTCAACGGCGGCGCGGGCTCGGTCACCTGCTTCGCCAACACCTCGGTAGGCGTCGTCCCCTCAAACGGGAACCGACCGGAGAACGCGAAGAAGGCCGTGGCGCCGAGTCCGTAGAGATCGCTGCGCGCGTCAAGCGACTCGCCCATCGCCTGTTCGGGGCTCATGAACTCCGGCGTGCCGACGATGCCTTCGTCGGGTGCATCATCAAACGCGGCCGCGATACCGAAGTCCGCGACCAGCACGCGGCCCGTGGCATTCTCCAGCAGGATGTTGTCCGGCTTCACATCGCGATGCACGAGCCCCTGCGCGTGCGCATAGGCCAGCGCCCAGGCGGCTTCGCGCCAGACGCGCGCGCCTTCCGTCGCCGGCAGCGGCCCGCGCGTGCGGACGCGCTCGGCCAGCGTCACGCCGTCCACAAACGCCATCACGAAGTAGACGAAGTCCGCCGCCTCGCCAACCGCGTGGATGGGGATGATGTTCGGGTGCGACAGCTTGGCGGCGAGCCGCGCCTCGCGCAGGAAGCGCTCGCGCAGGCCGGGCACGGCGCTGCGCTCGGGCGGCAGCAGCTTGATGGCCACCAAGCGATCGAGGTGTACCTCGCGGGCGAGGTATACCACACCCATTCCGCCGCGGCCGAGCTCGCGGTCGAGCGAGTACTGGCCGGCCAGCGCTTCCTGGACGTCGAGGAACAGCGGGTCGATGGGGCCGACAGGGCTGCGCGCCATCCCATAAGTATGCCACGCCGTGGCCGCGCGGCCAGAGGGTCGCGGGCTGCGAGACCGCCTCTCCTTGACTGTCTAGGAGAGGCCGACTACCCTTCTCCTATCCGCCATAGGAGACGCCATGCCCCCGTCCGCCGAACTGCTCGCTGGAAACCTCGACCTGGTCATCCTCAAGGCCATCTCCCTCGGCGACGTCCACGGCTATGGCGTGCTGCTGCGCATCGAACAGATCTCCGGCGGCGCGATCAATGTGCAGCAGGGCGCGCTCTACCCCGCCCTCTACCGGCTGGAGCGCCAGGGCTTGATCAGCGCCAAGTGGGGCACGTCGTCGAACAACCGCAAGGCGCGCTTCTATCGCCTGACGGCCCTGGGCCAGCGGCGATTCAAGCAGGAACTCGACGGCTGGCAGCGGCTGGTGGACGCCATCGGGCGGTCGTTGAGCGCCACGCCGCAGTCGGTCTGAGATGCTCGGCCTTCCGGAGTGGCTGTCGCCGACCGCTGTCGTGGCGAAGCTTCGCGCGCTCTACCGCGGGCTTCGTCAGCGCGAGAGCCTTGAGTCGGAGATGGAAGCTGAGTTCGCGCACCACATCGCGGCGCGCACGGCGGACCTTGAGGCAGAGGGCCTGAGTCCCGCCGAGGCAGCGGCCCGTGCGCGTAGCGAGTTCGGCCACGCCAATACGCATCGCGCCGACGCGCGCGAGGCGATGGGACTGTCGTCCATCGCCGAGATCCGCTTCTCGTGGTTGGACCTCAAGATGGCGGTTCGCCTGCTGCGCAAGTATCCGATGCTCAATCTGGCGGCGGTGTTCGCGCTGGCGGTGGGCATCCCGGTCGGCGTGGCGCCCTCGCACGTGGCCCGCGCACTCAGCGCGCCGCTGCCGGGCGATACGGACAATCGCATTCGCGCCGTGCGGCTCTGGGATCCCTTGTCCTCGAGCGTTGCGCCGAGTTGGGAGGAGCAGTTCGAGCACTGGTCCACCTCGTTGCGGTCTTTCTCGACGATGGCGGCCTTCCAGGCGACTGTCGTCAACGTCGGGCCGGTCGATGGACGCGCCACCCCCTTCGCGGGCGCACGCGTGAGCCCCATCGTGTTCCAGATGCTCGGGGCGCGCACGATGCACGGCCGCCTGTTCGACAGCGGCGACTTCGCGCCCGACGCGCCCGACGTCGTCGTGATCGGTGATGACGTCTGGGCTTCCCAGTTTGGCCGCGACCCGGGAATCCTTGGTCGCAGCATCCGCGTGGGTGCCGCGGTGCATCAAGTGGTGGGCGTCATGCCGGCTGGCTTTGCGTTCCCGTCATCGCAGTCACTGTGGCTTCCCTTGCGTGGGGCCGGAGCCGGTGACCTCCGCAGTCGCCTGCAGATCATCGGCCGCCTCGCTGAGGGCGTTACCGCGGAGCGCGCTCAGCTGGAACTCGACGCCCTCGGGCCCGCGCCGCAGCGTGTCGCCGAGGACCTGGACGAGACGCGCACACGGGAACGCCTGCGAGCAGAGGTCGTGCCCTTTGGCCTGCTCTACCTCGGACTCCCGGCCGGCGGCCTCAAGGCCCTGCCCGAGTATCGCTTCGTGCAGCTCATCATGGTGACGCTGCTGCTTGTGGCCTGCGGCAACGTGGCGATGCTCGTCTTCGCGCGCACGGCGACGCGGCTCCGGGAGTTGGCGATTCGCACGGCACTCGGGGCCAGCCGCGTGCGCATCGTGTCCCAGGTCTTTGTTGAAACGCTGGTGCTCGCCGTGGCGGGCGCGGGCGTCGGATTGCTCGCCGTGCAGTGGACGCTCAGTCACGTGAACCTCGCGGCGATCGCGGGGGAGAACGCCCTGCCCTATTGGCTGTCGCTCGACCTCACGCGCACGACCGTGCTGAGCGCGCTCGCCTTCGCGGTCGTCAGCGCGACGCTGGCAGGCGTACTGCCGGCCATCACGATCACTGGCCGCGCGATTGCGGCGCACATCGGCGGCGTGGCGCGTCTGCGCTTTGGCAAGCTGATCGGCGGCCTCATCGTCGCGGACATCGCCGTGTCCATCGCCGCCGTTGGGATGGCCTTTGCCGTGTCCGGCCACGCGCTGGATCTGCGCGGTGCGGATCTGGCCAGCGGAGTCCCTGCCAGTGAGTACCTCGCGGTGGAGCTGCGATTGCCGCCGGAGGGCGCGCGCACGCAGCGCGCCTTCATCGCGGCGCTGGCGGCCGAGCCCGGCGTGCGCGCCGTGACCAGCGGCGACGCGCTGCCGCGGATGGAGCACGCCTCGCGCCCGTTCGAACTCGACGCCCGCGATGCCGACGCCGACGGTCGCCGCCGCTGGACACGCGTCGCGCGCGTGGACGTCGACTACTTCACGGCGCTCGAGAGTCCGGTCCTTCGAGGGCGCGGCTTTGCCACCATGGACGCCGATGGCAGCTCACGAGTGGCCATCGTCAATACGGCATTCGTGGACCGTGAGCTCGGCGGCGGCGACGCGCTCGGACGTCGCGTGCGCTTCCCACTGCGCGCCGGGCTGGGGGATGCCGATTGGTACGACATCATCGGCGTGGTCGGACACCTTGGCGTGAACGTGCTCAGTCCCGACCACGGGGCGGCGGTCTACCTGCCGGCGGACGTAGGGACCACCAATCCCCTGCAGGTCGCCATCCACGCGGCCGTGCCGCCGCTCGGTCTCGTGCCGCGCGTGCGTGAGATCGCGGCGAGCACGGACCCCGACCTCATCGTGGGACGAGTCGCTGTACTCAGCGACCTGCGCCAGGGCGACTGGTACCTCGTGATGGGAGTCGCGCTCGGTCTTGTGCTGCTCGCGGCCGTGCTCGTTGCATTGGCTACGTCAGGGCTCTACGCCATGCTCTCGCTGGCCGTCACCGAGCGCACGCGAGAGATCGGCATCCGCGCCGCGCTCGGCGCCACGCGACGGAGCCTGCTCCTGACGATCCTGCGGCGTCCGCTCACGCAGATGGGGATCGGGGCGCTCATCGGCCTGCCCTTGGCCGCGCGGTTCGTCTTCGAACTCAACGCGAGCGATGGCAACGGGTCCGTGCTGCGCTCGTTGGCGCTGGCGCTGGGGCTGGCTGGGACGCTGGTTGCGCTGGTGGCCGTGGTGTCCTGTTTGACGCCGATGCGCCGGATCCTAGCGATCGAGGCAAGCGAGGCGATGCGGGCGGACGGCTAGGGGGTGCGCGTTACGGTGGTCATGGGACCACACCATCGCCTGCATCAACGACGCATGCCAGTTCCTGGCTCCACGCGTGCGAGCCTCGCCAAGTACCACCCGTCCTCATCCTGGCGCACCGATGCAATCACCCAGGGCTCGACCACAAGTGCGTACCAGTCTTCAAGGATCCGTTCGGCAACCACCCGTGCTGTGTTCGGGTCAACCACAATGAGCACGCTGCCCCACACCTTGCCGCGCTCAACAATGGGGAACGTGGTGCCGCCGCCCTCGAGGGCCGGGCGCTCGGGTCCGAGGCCTTCCTGCCAGTTCGTCCTCGGCACCTCGAGAAGGATCCACAGCAGACCTGACGAGTCCGCCCAGAATCCTCGAGTCGTGGGTGACGGCGCTCGATCCGGCAACGCTCGCTGATAGGTCTCGTAGGGCGCAAAGTGAGGCGTCTCAATGAGGATTCGCCGTCGAAGGCTGCCAGGGCCCACCCAATCGTGTACCTCGAGCCTGTAGAGTTCCGGCATACTCAAGAACCCGCCCTCGGCACCCGGAACCACCAGGTATCGCGTTCGCTGCTGCCGCGTGATGCTGTCCCCGAACGCCAGCAGTCGACGGCCGTCGCGGGCGAAGTGGTACAACTCAGACGTGCCGTGAAACGGATCCTTGCTGATGACGAAGGTCCCGTCCTTCAGTTCGACGAGATTGAACGGGCTCTCCATCCAGGCCACCGTACGCAACGGGTTGAGATCCCGATCGAGCACCGCCAAGCGCGACGTGTCAAAGATGAGGACCGTGTCGCCGCTGACGTGCACGATGTCTGGGCTCCGATACTCCCCGGGCCCGTCCCCTTTGCGTCAGGCCACCAATGCGAAGGCCCGCACGAGCCCCCAGATGCGCCGCGGCAAGCTCCCGCACCGCATCTTCAACGAGAGGTCCGGAAGCTGCGAGGACGGCATCACGTTCACTTCTTCTTCGCCGCCGCCTTCTTCGCCAGCGCCGGCCCGGGCAGGATTGTCTCACCCCGCGCCAGCATCGCCACCAAGTCGGCGATCTTCTTCTTCCGCCCCGCGTCCGTCTTCATGTTGTTCACGCGGAACGTCAGCGCAAAAAGATTGCCTTTCCGCAGCGTGCCGAACTTGGCGCGAGCTCGCGCATTCTTCCCAATCGCCGCACGCAGGTCCGCCGGCACTGTTGCGTGCGACGCCGCGCGGATCGGCGCATAAGCCGCCGCCCAGCGCCCATCGGCTTCCGCCGCCGCCACGTGCCGCTCCCCGTGCTCCGTCATGCGCTTCGCCGCACGCAGTCGAGCCACGTGCCCCTGATTCACCTGACTCCAGATGCTCTTCGCCTTCCGCGGCGTGAAGCGCTGCACGAACGATTCCTCATCGTGCCCTTTGCGGAGCCCGTCGATCCAGCCCCAGCACAAGGCGACGTCTAGCGCCTCCTGGTACGTCACCGTCGGCTTGCCCGTGGCCTTCTTGTAGATCCTCAGCCAGAGCTCGGTCACGCGGTTGTGGTTCCTCGAGAGCCACAACTCAAACGCCGCCTCCGACCGGAAGCCGCGGATGTTCTTGGGGTTGGGGACGACTGGCGGCACGGCGGCTCCTTGAATCGAGCCACAAGTTTGCCCCACTTGGACACACCGGAGCAAGCCTGCTTTCCACGCAATTTCCGGGTCGCGCCCGCGGCCGTAAGGGAACTACGGGCAGGGCCGTGACGTCCGGCACTGTCGCTGCGTGACGCAGCGACCTTGCGGCCCCTGATACCGCCCCGTAGCGTGGTGGCGCGTCGGTTCGCCACCCCAACCCCAGGTGCCCTCTCGTGCCGGTCTCGCGTCTGTGCCCCCTCGCATTCTCGCGTGGCGCAGTGGCTGGCGCCTTCCTGTTCGTCGCCTGTAAGGACAATACGGGTCTCCGTCGCCCGCCGATCGATCAAGTGGTGCCGGGCCAGACCGTCGAGACGGTCGTCGGAAGCGCGGGCGGTACGGTCTCGCTGCTGACCACCGAAGGCGCACGCTTCGACCTCGACCTTCCCAATGCCGCGCTTGGGGAGAACACCACGATCCGGCTCAGCACCGTCGCCACGACCGGTGACCAGATCTTCCATCTTCGGCTCGCCCCGGCGGGACTGTTGCTGGCCGATGGCCGCGAGGCCGTGCTGACCGTCGCCGTTCCCGGGTCCAGTGGATTCCCCGCAACGGGCGCTGTGCTCTACGATGGCGTGCCGCTGGCTCTCGAACGGCTCGGCGACGGTCGCGTCCGACTCCGGCTGACGGCGTTCGCGGACGAGCCGCCACCAGGGCTTCGCGACGGCGGTGGGCCGGCAGTGCTCGACGCCCAGCAGGCCGCGAGCACAGCGCCGCTGTGCAACGGCGGTCCCTCGAGCGGCACCTTCGCCTCCGGTGGGCTGATTGCCGTCTCACAGCTGGAACTGTTGATCTACGGCAACTGCATGGTCGCGGCCGTGCAGCGCCTGGCCAGCTCGGGCGCGCACGCGGACGCCATTCGTGCGGCACTCTCCGCCGCTGCCCTGCTGCAGGGTGCCGGACAGCAGCCTGGGTCGAGCGTGGACGCCGCGCAGTTCATCACCACCGCCAGCGGGATTGCCTGCACGGCGTATCGCCAGGTGCTCGATGCCGCGTCGACCGCGACCGTGACGACCTTCGGCACGGTGCAGGCGGTGGTACGGCCGGTGCTCTTCTGGGAGCAGGTGGTGCAGCAGCTGGGTACGACCTGCGCGAATGTCGGTGCAACGGAGTACCAGACGGTGGTGATCGCGAAGACGGACCAGGCCATCGCGTTCTACGAATCGCAGCACGGCCCGTCGGCAATGGCGGGGCTGCGTGCCCTGCCGGTCGGCCCCGCGAGCGCAGCGATCACCGATGTCGGCAGCCCGGAGTACGCGCAGGCCCTGGCCGAGGCCCGCAGCAACCGGACGCTGGTGCAGCAGGTGCAGACCGTTCCCGCCGGCGCCGCCGTGAAGACCTTCGCGCGCGCGCAGATGCGCGATCGCGCGCAGCCCGAACTGCTGCAGGCCATGCTCGAGGCGCCGTGGCGCCAGTGCCGTGAGACCGGCAGCTACAATGCGCTCATCGAGCTGATGGAGCCGATGGACCACGCGGAGGAGATCCAGGAGGCGGCCCAGTATTGCGGGACCCTGCTCGCCGCCGAGTCGCGTGATGGCAACGGCGGCGTCCTCGAGAGCCTGTCCCCCTCGCTCGGGGGCGTCTCGGCCATCGAGGTGCGCGCCGCGGGCGCCTTGCGGATCGAGACCAACGGCGTCGTGCGCCTCAGCGGTCCCATTCGGGCGCTACAGTGTCCGGTCGGCGCCATCGGAGGCAGTGAGCAGCTGCAACTACGCCTCAACAGCACCGTGCTGCAATCGATCACCGCCGTTCCGTACCTGGCCAACGTGTTGGAGCTCGATGTTGCCCAGTCCCTGCAGGCAGCCGGCATCGACGCCCAGCAGTTCACGCAGGCCACGCTCGGCCTGTATCGCGTGGGCAGCCCCTGTGGCGGATACTGGGGCGAGGCCCCGGCTCCGCTGCTCGCCGTGACCCTGCAGCGCGGTATCTGCGTGCCGGCGGAGGGGATGGATCACTGCATGACGGTGCTGAAGGATGCCGCCAATCCGCAGCGCCTCCTACAGAACCCGATCGCCATCAGCGACCAGAATGGCTACGTGTTGCTCGGGACCTCGGATGGATTGGCCGTCTGGCACAAGGGGGCGACTACCCTGGCACCGAGTCTCTTCAACCCGCCCGGCACGAGTGAGTTTGCCAACTTCGCGTCGATTGCGGATAACGGGGCTGTTGCGGGAGTGCTCTGGGACACGGAGTACCCGCCGAACTCATTCATGCCGGCGCTCTGGGGACCGAACACGCCCCTGCGCTCACTCCTGGCGCAGCCCATCACGTTCCTCGAGCCAGTGCTGTCCTGGCTCGGGAACAACACGACCATCACTCGGACTCCGCTCTCCGTCACCATTTCTCCGCAAGGTCGCGCGACCTTTACGATCTACGAGAGCGTGAACGCGTGGCCTGCCTCGGACATCGGCTTCTGCGGGACCGTCCAGACCGGGGGCGGTCCACAGCTCGATTGCGCGCGCTACCGCCGCTTTGAGGCACTGGCGAGCGGGGCTGGCCTCGCGTCGCAGGAGCAGGAGATTGCCGCTCCGAACACCGGGGCGATGAATGTGGTGTTGTTCGACGGTGGCACCGGTGTGGGGCGCTACGGTTATCTCGACAGCCTCGCTGCCATTGGCGGGGTCGGCGGCATCGGGGCGTACCGCCGCAAGAACCAGACATTCAGCGCGCGGGAGCTGGCGAGCGACGTCCCGGCGGTGGAGGGCCGGCGTCACGTGGCAGCAGATCGCGATGGACGTACGGTCTCCTATACCGGTTCCGTGCATCTGATTCCCGCCAGCGGCGCCGTGCCAGGCGGATGGAACATCGGTGCACTCAGCCTGGCCGGGCAGCTGCAGGTCTGCTCTCAGGACTACTCCATCACCCGTCTGCTGAAACTCAGCGACGGCAGCACGGTCATGGACGTGCCGCTCAGCACGATCACACTGGACGGCCAGTCCGTAATGGTGCAGGCCCTCTGCGGGTACGGGCCACGTGCGGTCGATAGCCTCGGCCGCATGTTGGGCGTGGGGTGGATCGAAGCCCAGCAGCGGGAGATCCCCGTGATCTTCACCCCGTCTGGCGTGCCGCTGCCGTAGGCTCGGGCAGTGGCGGTCGGGCGTGCGGGCTGCTACCGCACGTGCTGCCGGAAGAACGCCACCGTCCGCCCCCACGCCAACTTCGCCGCCGCCTCGTCATACCGCGGCGTGGTGTCGTTGTTGAACCCGTGCTGCGTGCCAGGATACAGGTGCCGTTCGTACTTCACTCCAGCCGCCTTGAGCGCCTCCTCATAGGCCGGCCAGCTCGCATTGATACGCGCATCCGTCTCGGCAGATTGGATCATCAGCGGCGCGCGGATGTTGGGCACGTCCTCCAAGTTCGGCGACGACCCATAGAACGCCACGCCAGCGGCGAGATCGGCCCCGAGCCGAGTGGCGAGGAAGTTGACCATCCCGCCGCCGTAGCAGAAGCCAACAGCCCCGATCTTCCCGTTGGTCTCGGGACGCGCACGCAGGAACGCGGACGCCGCCACGAAGTCTTCGCGGGTCTTCGCCTGGTCGAGCTTCCCGAACTGCTCGCGCGCCGCATCCTCTGTGCCGGGATACCCACCGAGCGGAAACAGCGCATCGGGCGCAAATGCCACGAATCCGTCCACTGCCAGGCGTCGCGCGATGTCCTCGATATGCGGATTGAGCCCGCGGTTCTCGTGGATCACGAGCACGCCGGGCGCGCGTCCCGCCATCTGCGCCGGCTTCGTGAAGTAGCCGCGCGCGGTCCCATACCCATTCGGCGACGGAAACTCGATGTACTCCTGCACGATGCGCGCGTCTTCCGGCTTGATCACCTGCGCCTCGAGGAACTTCGGGCTGAGTTGCTCGAGCAGCATCGCGGCGGTGACGCCGGCGGTGGCGTACTTGGCGGCGCGGTCGAGGAAGGTGCGGCGGTCGATGCCACCGTGGACGTAGGCATCGAAGAGGATCAGGAGGTCCTGATCGAAGTCGTGGGCGGTCTTTCGGGTCACGGTGAACCTCCAGGTGAGTCGTAGACGTCCCGCACATCCCGCGTGATGACCGACGACGCATCATAGGTCACGATGCAGTCATCCCACGGGAACGACGGGTCCCTGTCGAACAGACGCTTGTAGTCCTGATAGCTCCGGAGAATGATGAGCTTGCCGCCGTCCAACTGCCGCGCGAGGACGGGCGGCAGGTCGGTTTCCGGCCGGAAGAAGATGCCATCTGCCGTGCCATTGACCATCACGATGGCGTGCAGCACCGCCGGGGATTCGAAGGCAAATGGAAGCTTCCCGTACGGCGTATCCACCGTGAGGAACTCGACTTCGGTGGTATCCGGCGTCGGATTGTCCGTGAGCAGTCGGAGCGGGAAGGCGATGGGTTCACTTTGAGACATCGGCCGGCCCCTCACTTGCCCTTGGGCACTTCCGATGACTTCCCCTCCCCCTCCTCCGCCATCTTGCCCACGTACCCCGGCAACTCCACCCCCGCGATATCCCGCAACACATTCATCATCGGCGGCAGCGTCCCCGCCATCGACTGCAGGAACCCACTCGCCCCGCCCTTCCCACCCTGCCCCGCATCCCACACCACCACCTTATCGAACTTGATGTTCGAGATCGCCTTGGCCGAGGTCTCGGCCAGCGTGTCGAGATGCTCCACCATCATGAGCTGGAAGGCCTCCTTGGCCCCACCCGCCGCGGCAACGAGCTCCTTCATCGCCTCCGCCTTCTTCGACATGATCTCGTACTGGCCCCGCGCCTCGGCCTCCAGCTTCACGTAGATGGCCCGCGCCTCAGCCTCGGCGCTGATGCGCCGCTTCTCGGCCTCTGCCTCGGCCTCCACGATCGTCTTGGCCTTGGTAGCCTTCGCCACCGCCTCGAGGGCCGCACGCTGCTCGGCTTCGACCCGCTCCGCGTCCGCCAGGGCCGCGCGCGTCTTGGCCTTGGCCTCGGCCTCGCGCACCAGCGCCTCCGCCTCACGCCGGCGGGTCTCCGAGAGCTGGTAGGCCTCCGCCTCGCGCACCTGCAGCTGCGCGCGCGTGGACGCCACCAGCGCCTGCGACGCCGACTCACCCTCGAAGGCCTTCGCCTCCGCCTCGGCCACCGCGATGCGTCGGGCGCGTTCCGCGTCCTTGATGGCCGCGTCGCGCTCGAAGGCCGCCGTCTGCTCGCCGACCGACTGTTCCTTCTCCATCTCCGCAATGCGCACCAGCTTGTCGCGGTCCGCCTCGCGGGTGCCGATCTCGCGCAGCTTGAGGGCGTTGGCCACCTGCACCATCCGCTCGCGCTCGGCGTCCGCCACGCGCACCTCGCCGAGCTTCTCCTGCTCGGCCACGTCGCCGCGGGCCTGCTGCACCGCCATCGCCGCCGCCTTCTTGCCGATGGCCTCGATGTAGCCCGAGTCGTCCTTGAGGTCCGTGATGTTCACGTTGATTAGCACGAGGCCGATCTTCTTGAGCTCCGGCTCCAGCGAGGTCTGGATGCGATGCAGGAAGGCCTCGCGGTCGCGGTTGATCTCCTCGATGCGCATCGAGGCGATCACCTGGCGCAGCTGGCCGAAGATGATGTCCTGCGCCTGCCGCTTGATCTGCTCGTGCGAGAGGCCCAGCAGGCGCACCGCGGCGTTGCTGCGCAGCACCTCCTCCGTGCCGATGGCCACCGTGAACACCGAGGGCACCGCCACGCGGATGTTCTCCAGCGAGAGCGCGTCCTTGAGCGGGATGTCGATCTGGATCGGCTCCAGGCTCAGGTACGCGTACTCCTGGATGACCGGCCAGACGAAGGCGCCGCCGCCCGAGATGCAGCGGGCGGACTCATCGCCGCCCGTGCGGCCGGAGATGACGAGGATGCGATTGGCCGGGCAGCGCCGGTAGCGGCTCACGAAGAGCACCACGATGCCGCCCAGCGCGAGGGCGGCGACGGCCGGCAGGACGACGCCGAGGAAGTTGATGTTCTCCAGCATCGCGCTGATCTGCATCGGGACGAGTGAGCCGAGGGCCATCGAGGGGATCTCAGGTGGTGGGATTGGTGCGCGAGACCAACACGGTGTCTGCCGAGACGCTATCAACCACAAAGACGTCGGTGCCGGTGGGGAGATCGTCCTCGGCGGTCACCGCGTTGAGTTCCATGAAGCGATTGTGGGCATTGAGGTGGACCTTCCCCTCCCCGCTGCGGCCGCCCGGGATGCTGAGGGAGACCTTGGCGGGCGCGCCGAGGGTCATGCTGATCTTGAAGGACTTGTCCTGCTGGAGGCGATGGAGGGAGCGCATGGTGAGCGCTATGGCGACGGCTCCGGTGAAGCCTACTGCCAGCGCGATTGGCAGGGCAATCCAGGAGTTGATGCCCCATTGCATGAGGCCTAGGCCTGTGGCGCCGAAGGCTGCGGCGGCGGTGCTTAGGGCCCTTGTGGTGAACAGATCTAGGCCGTCGCCGGGGTCTAAGTCGAAGTCGTCCGCGGAGCCTAGGATTCCGCCTAGGAGTTGGAAGACTAGGACTAGGGCGCCTAGGGCGAGGAAGGTTAGGTAGAAGGTGGTCATGGGCGGTAGCGTGGTCGCACTCTGAAAGCTGGACACGGGGCCGAACGTGCGCTAGGCGATTTGCGCCGGAGTGCTCATCGAACAGCGCCTAAGTGCCCTAGGCTTGATAGGACTAGCGGCGGTAGCGACGGGACCGCAAGATGGGGGCCGACGACGCAGGCCACCGTTGCATGCTGCATTCCTTACGGAGACCCATGCCTGTACCGCCCGCGATGAAACGGCGTATTCGGCGCGTGCTTGAGACAGAAGCACCGCACCAGCTTCAAGTTGACGAGAACCTTGATGACGTAATCCTCCTCTGGCGCGCCTTCGAACGATCGTTCTCTCCTGTTGGCGTACCATACGATGCGACTTCCATAGCAAAGAAGGCTCGAGACGCGATAGAAGAGGCAATTGCGCACGTTGGAATCGGCGATCTCGAAGAGGTAAGGGAGCTCGCGCGGTTGATGCGAAAGTTCGACGGCGCTACAGACTCCACAATCGACGACTGGTTTCTACGAGACGTGGGGCCAGAAGAACTTGCCACGAGACGTCGAGAGTGGCGCCTCCGCCTCGATCGGCTCGCGGAGGCAGGGCTAGCACCGGCTAGCCGCTGGGCACCAAGAGACTCAGGTGATCTTGCTCGCGTGATTTACGCGGTAAGAAATGGAGTCCTGCACGGGAGTCTCGAGACCACGGCCGATCTCGTTCAGCGCGTTATCCCTCAAGTGCGTGCAGGGTTGATGTCCTTGTGCGTGGCGCGTGTGGCAGTTCTGGAAAAGACGACACTCGTAGGCGCCCGGGCGTACCTCTCTCGTTAGCCGAGCGCTCACTTCCATCACGATATATCTATGACGTCGTCGCTATCGCTGTCTGGAGCGAACCTGTCTGCTTTAGAGCTCTTCACAGAGGGGGCCGGATCAACTCGCATCTACCGCGGGCTGAGTGAGGCTGGTGCTCCCGTCTGCATCAAGGTCATCCCGAGAAAGAACAACGCGAAACAACTGGATACGCAGAGGCGATACTTTCTTGAGGAGAAAGCGCTCGTTAAGCAAGTCGCGCATCCTAATCTCCGTCTTCCGACGTTAGCGATTGAGCTGGATTCCGTGCGGGAGCTTGGTGCGCTAACGCCAAATGGAGCGTTCATCTTCGTCTACCCTTGGATCGAAAGATCCCTTCGAGAGCACATGGACAACGGTTGCCTTGCCCCGAGTGCGGTGCTGGAGCTGGGAGCCGCCCTGGCTAGCGGCCTCGATGCCCTTCACGGATGCAAGCCTCCCTATCTACACCGCGATGTTAAGCCGGAGAACGTCCTGGTCCCTGAAGCTGGCTACTCTCAGGCGGTCCTAAGTGATTTTGGTATCCTGAGGCGGTCGGGAGACGAGAACACAACCGCTCTCTTCAGAGGCACGCAGCGGTACATGCCACCTGAACAGTTCAAGGGCATCGAGGCGCAGGGTGTCGAGTTAGACGTCTACTCCCTCGCCCTCGTTCTCTGGGAAGCGTTGACGGGAGAGGTGCCCCTGTTTGACCCGCAACTCGACGCATTCGACCTGCTACAGCTTCGCTCGGACCCGCCCGAACTCCCGGCCCTGCGGGTGGACGGGCGCGATTGCGAATTCATGGCTGACGTATTCGAGTCGGCGCTTGCTCCGGACCCCGCCGAACGCCCCGGGTCGGCGGGAGAGCTGATAGTGCTTCTAAGGGAAGCTGCCAGTCGGGACGGGTTGCATGCACTCACCGACGACGGCTCCGGCTTCTCACTACCCGACCGATGGGAGTCCGAGGACAACAGGGCTAGCGGGGGTGCTTTCTGGGTAGAGGCGAGTTCAGAAGAGGAGAGTGAGCTCCGTAGACTCACTCCCGGAATTGAATGGAAGTACTCTCGCAAGCGCAGTGCGTGGTATACGATGGACAAGTCAACTGCACTTCGAACACCCGACATCTCACTGCGCCTCTCTGCGCCGACGAGGCCGCCGGCAACTCGAAAGATCCCAGATGGAGCGGTTCCGTTCCTGAAGCCGGTTCGCCCCAATGACAAACTGGCGCGTATCGTCGGGCCGAGTCCGCTTCCGCGAACCGAGCTCACCACGAGACTGTGGGCCTACATCAAGAGAAAGGGCCTTCAGGACAAGAAGAACAGGCGAATGATTAACGCAGACGACGCGCTACGCGATGTCTTCGGAGGAAGGAGCCAAGTCTCCATGTTTGACATGACGAAGCTCGTGAGCCGAAATCTGATCTACGATGACGAATAGGCTCCCGGCCTGCCCGTTGTAGCCTCAATTTGACGCGACCGCATCGTAAGTGACGCTCGCAATGACCGTCCGCCGGCGTGCGGTCCAGACGCTTGTCGACAGCGGGACCCACCGGGTTGTCCATCGACCGACCGAGGAGCCCCCGTGCGGACATCACGATTCACCGAATAGCGGATCGTCAGGGTCGAGGGTCGCCGCCCCAAGCGGATCGTGGCCGACCAGGCGCCCACTCCCCCGATCATAGAGGTCGTCCTAGGAAGAGGCTCGAGGCCGAGTACGGGCGCAGGGGAGTGCCGCGGCCTCCAACATCTGGCCTCATCGCGTCCCCTCAGCCGTCGAGCCCGCGAGTATCGTCCCGACATAGCTGCCTCCATCCTCTTCCTGAAACACGATATTCCGCCGAAGCATCTCGGCCTTCTTCTTGCCCCACTGCAACTGCATTGTCACCGACGGCGTGTTCGACACGATGAACGAATCCAGTCGTACCGCGGAATCGCCGAGCCGCGTCTCGATCTCCTTGACGGTCTCGTGGAACAGGATCTTCGGATCATCCCACGGCAGGTTCCGGATCCCCTTGGGGTCCACGAAAACAACGCGCTGCTTGCCGCCCTCGATCAACCACAGAATGAAGTCAGGGTGGAAGTTCCCGGCCTCGAAGAACCCCACGCCGCGCCCGCGGCTGAGATTCCGCAGCAAATAGAGCTCTCGATCCTTGAAGAATGCGCCGTTCGCGTCGTGGAAAGCCCGCAGGTCTTCCACGAACTGCCGCTCCCCCCTGTTCAAGGGCGCCGGACTAATCTCCACGATGTTCGTGTCGAGATACAGCAGCGGCTGATACAGGTGCTTCCCGAACCACACCGCCTTCATCCCCTTGAACTCCCACGGCTTCATCTCGCCCTTCGCGATCGAGGCCTTCAGTTCCTCGAGCTTGGCTACGATCTCCTCCTGCGACTTGTCGAGCAGTATGCGATGGTAGCCATCCTCCGGGGTTTCCTTCACGCCTAGGAAGTTGGGATCGTCGGTCTCCAGGTCTCGATACTCCAAGTGCGGTAGCTCCCAGTCCCGCTTCCTGAACGTGTAGTACCGCTCCACATACTTGCGCAGAAGCGCCAGCGCGATCTCTTCCCACACGCGCACCTTGTCGAACCCACTGCCCAGCAGCTCGCTGGGTGGGATCTGCAATCGGTACCAACTGGTGTCCACCAAGAGATCTGCGATGCCGGACCGCGTAATGTTCAGGTTGTACCACCCCCGCTCGGCCTTGAAACGCTCCAGTTCGAAGTACAAGCGGTCGACATCCAGAAAGGCCACGTGGCGCGCCGAGAGATGCGTCTCGTGCTTGGCAGCGTCGCCATCTCCGCCGACGAGCCCCTGCGAACCCAAGGCGCGGATCCTTGGGTACCAGTCGAGCACCAACCGGTTCTCGTGTAACTGCTTGGCCTCCGACGGCCTCGATAGGTCAGGCGGACGCACCGTGGGTACCGGCGCCAGCTTCCGGAATGCATCGCCGAACTCCGTACTCACGCCGTTGATGGTCTTCTTGAGACGCACCGTCTTGAGCTTCTGCGTGCCGAGGCTCTTGATGACCGGCAGAAGGAACTCGATGCGCTCCTCATTCGACGGAAGCCCCTCTTCCTTGAGGAAGTCGCGGAACTGGGCCATATAGTCGGCATGCACGCCGAAGATGCCCAGCGTCTCGAGCACGGCAATGTGCCGAGGCCGCTCGACACCCTGTGGCAGGTCGGTCTTGAGGCTGCGCTTGAGGCTTATATCGAATCCCTTGAGCCGCACGCCGCGCCCGAAGAGCTGGATGATCTGTGCTCCCTCGCCCTTACCGACGTTCATCAGCCCCATCGTGGACACCCGCCAACTACTCCAGCCCTCGGTGAACTTCTTGGACCCGATCAACAGGTTTACCGGTGACTCGGACGTGTTGATTCCGTGGAAGAGCGATTCGGAGAACGTGGGCTCCGCCACACTTAGGCCGTTCTCCTCGCACAACTTGAGCAGCTTCGTATCATCGCCCACGTTGATCACGCCGAATGGCGGGTTCTCAGCGCCCAGCCGCAGTGCGATCTCGCCGGTCACGCCCTTTAGGTTCTCGACATACAGCTGACCTCCCGCCGAGGCGTGAAATAGCGTCGACAGCGTCTCGTCAAAGATCTGCGCCGGGGTAAACGAGCAGGTATTCAGGTACTCGAAGCGCCGCGCGAAGATATCCTTCCCGTTGGCACCGATCAGCCCCTCGTGCAGCACGCGCCGGATGCGCTCTGTGCTGCCGGCACGGTCGGCAACGTAGCGGGCCAGGAACTTGAGGATCTCCACGATGTCCGACGCATCGCGCGTGGCCAGGCCGGCCGTCACACTGCCTCCCACGAAGATCCACAGCGGCTTCTCGATGTTGAACGGGCGAAATGCCGCGCCCAGTTCGCGAAACAGTCGCTGCTGCTGATAGAACGTCAGCAAGCAGGCCGTGAGGTACAGGTCTTGATGCGCCTGCTGGGTCCCCTCGTCGAGGTTTAGGATCTGATAGTCCTTTCCGAACCCGTCCCCGTAGAAGTACTTGTACGAGTAGTCCACCAGCGTGCTCTTGGCGTAGAGATCGGTGAGCGCCGGGCTCCCTTTGACGGCCTGTCCGAATGTGGCCGAGTATTCGAACGAGAAGCCTTTCTCGCACAGCTTCTCGCGCCTCTTCATCCAGGTGCCTTCCTTGCCACCGCTGGCGCCGCGGTGTCCCTCGTCCACCAGCACAAGGTTGTTGCCCTCGAATGCGTCGATGGCTACGGATTTCTCGCCCATCTCGTCGCGTAGGAGCGTGACCTCGAGAACCTCCACCGCCTGCCCGCTGAACAAGCCGCGCCCGTCTTTGTTGAACAGCTCCGCGGCGATTCCGGCGGCCTCAAACTCGCGAAGGTGCTGCTGCGACAGCCCCTCGTTGGGCGTGAGCAGCAGGATGCGATTGAGCTCCCGCGATCGTCCGTGCGTGGCGAGCGCGTGCTGGTACTGCAGGATGTTGGCGTGCATCAGCAGTGTCTTGCCACTGCCAGTGGCCATCCAGAATGCCAGCTTGTTGAGCTGCGGCCACGCCTCGGCGGCTTCATCGAACGGCGTGATCCGGTCGGGTTCCGGTTTGTCGGCGTTGTACGCGGCCACTTGCGCGTTCAGCGCAGCCAGCAGCGCCTTGGCGTCGGTGAAGTACCGGTCGAGGTAGATCTCCGTAAACAGCAGGCCCAGGTACTGAAAGTACTTCCAGACGATCGGGTCCTCGCCGCGCGTGATACGTCGCTCGTTGAGCCGGAGCGTGTGGCGCACGATGTTCTGGTCGTAGCGCAGCAGGTCGTCGGTGCTGAGCTGCGTGAGGTTGAAGAACTGTGCCGCAATCGCGTGGTGGAACCGGTGGACGTTGTTCTCGTCCAGCCCTTCCATCGCCTCACCCCGCAGGTGCTCGGCCAGCTCCCCGAAGCGCTTCACGTTGAAGAGCGACAGGATCCACTGGTTGAGGATTAGCTTGTATGGGAACGGGACCTGGGGCTTGGTCGTCGAGCGGCGCGTCCGAGCAGCGGGGGCCGCCGCGGTCGCCGTGCCCGAGTTGCGAGGGCGTCCTCTCGGCATCAGAGCACCTGGAACCAGCGCTTGATCTTGAGCGCCATCAGTCTGCGCCGCGTCTCCAGGAAGGAGTCGTAATCGGGGATGCCCTCTCCTAGGAGCGATTCCGGTAAGCAGTGCATCTGGAGGTTCACCCGAAGGTCGTCCTTGCTCGTGATCCCCCCATACTTCTTCGCTCCGCCATGGCACTGCGCGACCAACTCAGCGAAGTACTGTTCCGGTGACTTGTCGCCTATCGCAATGTTGATCTCGCTCTGCGCAAGCACGAAGTTGGCGATCTGATTGTACCGGCCGCGGGGGAGGCCCTGCTGCTTCAGGTGATTGCGCGGGTACACGTGGTGCACGTCGCTGCGGTTGAGCAGCAGGTCCAGCACCGTGATGTCGCGCGAGAGGAAGCCCTTGTCGCCCAGCTTCACCTGTGCCGCCTTGTAGGCGAGGAAGTACGGACTCTGGGCTGACGACGTGTCCATCAGCTGCGGAAGCATACCGGTCCAGAAGCTCTCTGGCAGTTCGTTCTCTAGGACAGATGTCGCGTACGGCACCAGTCCACGCGCCTCGACCTGACGAATATCGAAGTCAAAGGCCGTCTCGGGACTGCCGGTGTAACGCCCGCGCAGGATTGACATCGCGTACCAGCGCCGTACCAGTTGCTCGAGATCTGCCGCGGGTACGCCCTCGGCCCGGCCCTTCAGGTATATGATGTACGCAAAGTTCACGGCGTTGCGGCCGCCGATCAGGTCGCTGGTCACGAAGCCAGCCGAGCGCAGGATCATCGTGATGCGATCGAAGTGCGTCTTGTTGATGAACGCGAGGATGCCCTTCTTCAGCCGCGCGAATGACTGCTCGGCAATCGCTTCCTCGAACTGCTTGGTCTCGAAGTTTCTGCCGGACAAGAGCGCGACCAAGTCCTGCAGCTTCCCGCGTCCGAACTCCGATGTGAACGCCACGCGCAGCATATCCGTGTAGGTCGGATCGTAGATGTCGTCGTTGACATCCTTGAGCCAGCGCATCGCGGGCAGGAACTCGGACTGCGCGAACGCCTTGTCACCCTTCTCGACGCGGGACAGGAACTCCGGCGCCACGGCCAGGTGGCAGAAGTAGTCGATGGCCTTGCGGAGGAGGTTGCCGCCGTACGTCTCGTTGACGGCGATCTTCGACATCGCGAAGTCGGCCTGCGAGAGCTCGGTGCCCGCGGAGTTCACGCGGATGAAGATCTCGGTCACCGTCTCGATGTCGAGGTCATCGGCGAGCTCGATCACCCCAACGTGATTATTGATGGTCTTGCGTAGCTTCTCGATGCTCGCGAAGACTGCGTCCTGCGACACGCCGGGGTTCTTGGCACAGTAACTCGTCACCAACTGAAAGACGCTGGTGCTGGGTGCGAAGACCTCGGCCACATCCTGGATCCACGCAACATCCTTCCGGATCGCTGGGTTGGCGACCTCGAACCGCTCGTCCTGTGGGTGGAACGCAATCCGGATACGGACCGTTTCGTAATCCTTGGTTAGGACCTCGCGGCCCAGCAACGCGGCCATCAGAGCGGTGACGCGCTGTTGCCCGTCAATCAGGATGCGCTTACCCGCCGAGGGGGATCCATCCTTGAGCTTCACGGTAGGGTTTCGCCAAGCGATGAGGTAGCCCACCGGATAGCCCTGATACAGGGAATCCAGCAGGTTGCGCACCTTGGTGGCTTCCCACACGAACGGCCGCTGAATCTCGGGAATGGCGATCTCGCCCGATTTGACCCAGGTGAGAAGCGTTTCGATCGCGTGCGGCGTGACTGAGTAGCGCTGCGTAGACATTACTGTGCACGCTCCGTCCCCTCGAACATCAGGCGATGGAAGTCCTCCTCGATGAGCCGCACCTTCCAGCGGTCATCGGGCATCCTGAGGTTCTCCAGGTTGTTGCCGCCGTTCACCCAAATCACGTCGAACTCCGAGTCTTTGGCCGAGTACCCCTGCTTGGTAAACCACTCGTCGAGCACGAGGTTGTCCTGCTCCACGTCGCCGCTGAGCTTGCGCCAGATCACCAGCGCCTTGCGGCCGTCAGGGGTCGTGCCGGAGACGGTACGGAACCAGTGTGGACCAGCGGCATCCTTCTTGAGGCGCGCGTCCTTGAGCCGGAGCCGTCCTTCGCCGTCCCTCACGAAGGCCCCGCTGAACGATTGCGGTGCCGCGATGTGACGCACGGTCAGGCCGACGAGCCAGTTGAACGTCTCCAATAGGTCAACATTCACCTCACGGCTCTCGTCGGAGCCTGGGCGCTTGACCTTGAGTCGGTACGCCGTGGGATCGGTGAAGGCTTGCACGTTGAGCAGCGACTGCGAGCCGCGCGTCTCCACGTTCAGCATATAGCGGAGTACGTATTGCTCCTTGAGCCCATCCGGGCCGTGGGCCTCAGGCGAGTCGAGCAGGAGCTGCTGGGTGGCGGTGCGGCGCGTCTCGAGGTTGTTGAGCGCGTCCTCATACGACTCCAGCCGTAGCACCTTGACGATGCGAGGCGCGCGCTCGGACTCCTCAGCGTTGGGGAGGCGCCTCGGCTTGCCGTCCTTCCACTCGGGGGTGAAAGTGACCTTCTTGATGCGTGGCAGGAGAACGGCGTCGAAGTGGTCTCCCATCTCGACGAGAACAAACTTGCGGCTTCCGCCGTCCTCTCGGTTGAGGTTAATCAGGGCGTGTGCGGTAGTGCCGGATCCAGCGAAATAGTCGAGAGTGACAGTGCCGCTACCCACGCGCACGACGCGTTCAATCAGCCCCGTCGGCTTCGGGCTCGTGAATGTTGTATCTGGTAGCAGGTCACGTAGCTGCCGAATGCCATCTTGGTTGTGGCCCACTTCCTCGTGCCTCCAGATTGTTCGGGGCACTACGTCGCCGACCTCCGAGAGAAAACGCTTGTAGGCGGGAACCGCATTCGTGCCATCGCGGCCCCACCAGACACGGCCTTCCAGCTCGTTGATCTCGTGCTGTTCGCGCGAGTACGCCCACACGCGAGATCGCTGTGGCCACACGTCTTGGCCTGTGGTCGGGTTCCGAATCGCGTAGAATAAGTTCGGCCGCTCGTCCGCTGACTTGTTTGACTTGTAGTTGTCAGCCTTCCAGCGACCGCGCGGGTCCTTGTCTGGATTGCTGTACGAGGCATCCTGCGCCTCTGTGCGCGGCAGCTTTGTCGGCCGCCAGCGCTCGCGTGAGCGCGCGAACGCTACCACGAAATCGTGATCGTCGCTAAACCACTTGGCGTCGTTCGCTGGCGCGTACTTCTTCTGCCAAATGATGTTGCTCACAAAGTTTTCAGCCCCGAACGCCGAGGAGAGCAGGCTGTAGAGAAGAGCTTGCTCTCCGTCGTCGATGCTAGCGAACAGTGCTCCGTCGCTAGGGTTGAGGAGCGAGAATGCTGTGTCGGCGCGTTCGATCATCATCGATGCCCAACTCGAGTGCTGATAGCTGTCCTTGTAGGCGAATCCGTCACCGCCCGTGTTGTAGGGAGGGTCGATGTAGATGCAGGGTATCGTTCCACGGAACAGCGACTGCATCACGGAGAGCGCCTGGAAGTTCTCGCTATGGAACAGCACGCCGTCCACGTGCGCGTCCACATCGCCGAGCCCGTCCAGCAGCCGCGCAACAAAGTCCGCGTCGAAGTGCCGCGTATCCACCACCATCGACGGCTGCCCCTTGAGGAACTCCACCGCCAGCGGCACGCTATACGCCGCGGCCACCAGGTCTCCAGCGATCGAATCAATCCCACACAACCGCACCCACTCCTCACGCTGCGCTTCGTTCGCCGCGATCTCTGCGTAGAACGTCTCCGGAATCACCCCGAGCCGAACGCACCACGATGTCTCTACCACGAACTTCTTCTTGAGCCACAGCTTCTTCTGGAAGTCCTCCAGTTGCGCCAGGAAGTCGATGATCTTCCCCGCAATCCGCCGCACTACCTTGATCTTCGACAGATACTGCTCCACACGCGGCGCCGTCTCGCTCTCCACATCGTCAAGGTGCATCACCTCGCTCTTGATGTAGAAGTCGAGCTCGCGGCGCAGGAATCCACCCAGGTCCTTGTGGATGAAATAGTCGAACGTGTTGCGGTCCGAGTAGCCCTTGAGATGCTTGGCCAACACCGTGCGCTTGGGATCCTTCTCGGTGGGCGCAGGCGCCTGCAACGCCGCTACCCAGTCAGCGACCGCGGCATCGGTGCTCGCCAGCACCGCTGCTTCGGCCTCGGCGTTGAGCTCGGCCTGCTTCTTCGCATCCGGCTGGTAGGTGAAGCGCACCACGAGTTCACCATTCTCCACTGCGAGCGGCTGCTCTGCTGCCAGCTTGAAGCGACGATCCTTCCCCTCCGCCACCTTCACATTGCCGTGCTCCCCCTCGGCGGCGTCCACCAGTCGGAAGTGCACGCGCATCGGCTTCGCCTCGTCATGCGGCCGCAGCTGAAACGCGTAGTCGCGCAGGTATTCGCTGGTCTTGATGTAGTACTGGTCCTTGTTGGCCCAGTGCAGCGTCACCTCCTCGCCTTCGTACGGAATGGCGTACACCCCCGGCTTGTACACGCGCTTGGCTAGGTAGTCGCCCTCGGAGTAGTAGCGGCGGAAGAACGAGTACAGGTGGTCATACACCTCGCGCTCGAGCGTCTTCACGTCGACTGCTTCGTTGGCCAGCTTCTTTCGCAGCTCCTTCACCTTCGGTGAGGCGTCCGGCGTGAGCCCCGCCGCCTCGACGCCGGCAATGACCTTGGCCAGCTCCTTCTCGATCTCCGCCTTGTCCGCTGACTGGTACTGCGCGAAGGCCTGCTGCACGTGCGGCAACAGGTCCTCATCGAGGAACTTGGTGACTTCGGCGCTCTTGGCGTGCATAACGCGGTAGAGGCCGAAGTCCAGGTCCGGCTGGTCGAGCTGGAAGAGCTCCTGCAGCAGGGTCTTCAGCTTGGTGTACTGCTGGGTCATCGGTCGTCCCGTCGGTCAGTGATCCAAGGTATCATTGCGTCAGTTCCCAGAGCGCACGGATGGGCACCGCATAGAGGCCGTCGCCGAAGCTCACGCTGGCCTCGCCGTCGTACAGCACCACGCCACCTGCAAACCGCTTGCCCAGCGCCGTCTGCAGCTTGCGGATTCCCCGGAAGTCGGAGGCGGTGACTGTCGCGGACGCCTTGACCTCCACTGCGGCCAGCGCGCGCGCGCCCTGCTCGATCACGAGGTCCACCTCCACTCCGTCCTTGTCGCGCAGGTGGTGGAAGCGCAGGTCGTCATCCCGCCAACTGGCCTGACGCCGAAGTTCCTGCACCACGAAGGTCTCCAGCAGCTGTCCCAGGGTGCCGCGGTCCTCCGACAGTGCGGCTTCGTCGAGCCCCAGCAGCGCGCAGGCCACGCCGGTATCGGTGACGTGGAGCTTGGGCGTCTTGATGAGGCGACTCAGCCTGTTGCTGTGCCAGGGCGGCAGCTCTTCAAGCAGGAAGATGCGCTCCAACAGCGTCACGTAGTCCCGGATGGTTGGCCGGCTCAACTGAAAGGGCGCCGCGAGGTCACTCACGTTGAGGAGGTGCGCGGTCTGTCCGGCCGCCAGCGTGAGCAACCGCGGGAGAGCGTCCAGCGACGCAATCCGAGCCAGGTCGCGCACGTCGCGCTGCACCAGCGTCTCCACGTAGTCGCGGTACCAGGTCGCCCGCCGCTGCGCCGAGCTGCGGGCGAGCGCGGTTGGAAAACCACCGGACACGATGCGCCGCCCGAGCTCCTTGCCCAACCGAGCGTAGGGGCGCGCCTTGAAGCCACCTCCGAACAGGGCGTCGAGGAACGCGGGCTTCGCTCTTGCCAGCTCGCTCTGCGCCAGCGGGTGCAGGCGCAGGATCTCCATCCGTCCGGCGAGCGAGTCGGAGAGCGTGGGTAGCAGCAGTACGTTGGCCGAGCCCGTGAGCAGGAATCGGCCCGGTCGCCGGTCGCGGTCCACCGCGCGCTTGAGGGCGGTGAAGAGCGCAGGCGCGCGCTGGACCTCGTCCAGGATCGCGCGCTCGGGTAGGTCGCCCACAAAGCCTACCGGGTCGGTGGTCGCCGCCTCCAGCGTGACCGCATCGTCAAAGCTGAAGTAGCCGTAGCCGTGCGCGTCCCCTGCCGCTTGGGCGAGGGTCGTCTTGCCGCACTGCCGAGGCCCGTGGATCAGCACCACCGGCGACTCGGCTAGTGCCTGTTCGAGCAGTGGCGTCGCGAACCGCGGATACGGAGGGATGGGTGCCATTACGGCCAAATGTAAGCTTCGGTGGCGGCCATATGCAATCTAGATTAGCGGCCGATTGCAATGTTAGATGGCGGCCATATGAAAAGCACCTCGACTCGGAAGCCCGGCGCCTCCGGGCGCTGCGGAGTCACCGTCACACCACCGTCCATCGGACCGAGAACAGCGTCTCGGTCTCGGCGCGCTGCGCCAACCGACGCTCCAATTCGTCAATCAACCGGTCGCGCTTTTCGAACACTTCGTCCTCGGCGGCGAAGATCTCCTGCCGCTGCTTGCGCTGCTGGCGTTCCAGCTTCTGGATGCGCTCCTGGACGGCGTGCTGCTCGGCCAAGGTCACCGCCTGCCGCGCTTCGCGACGCAGCGCCTTGATCTGCTCCTTGGTGTCGTGCAGCGCCTTCTCGGCCGAATGCACCAGGTCCTCGGCCCAGCGTTCCAGCTTCTCGCGCGCCGCCTGAAAGTGCGCGTTATTCTGCTCCAGCGAGCGACTGACCGTGGCCTGCGCGTGACGCTCCGCTTCGCGCGCCAGTTGGCCCTGCGCTGCGGACGGCAGCACGTGCGGTGCGGCCGTGCCGCCCAGTCCGAACAGCTTCTCCATTGTCTCCTGATCGAGGGCGACGCCCGCATCGTCGAAGCCGGAGAAGAGCAGATACTCCTCGCGTTCGTAGGAGTCCACGGCGAGGCGCGTGAGCGTGAGGTAGCCGGAACGCCCGCGCAGGGATTCAGCCGCAGCGATGCGTGTCGGGTGAGCCGAGCTGTCGAAGGTGAGGTGTGCGCTCGGTGTGAGTAGCCCCTTGGCGCTCTCGATTACGTGTTCGCCCAGCGGGTGCGAGAGTCGGTAGAGGAAGCGGCTCGCCTCCTCGCCGCTGGCGTCGCCATCGCTGGCGCGCGGGTGTGTCTTGGAGATCAGGTGGTAGCGACCCGTGGCGATGTGGTCGTCTGGGGCGCGGTACAGGTCGAAGGCCAAGGCCGCATCGTCAAAGCTGGCGGCCTCGTGCAGCATCCAGCGGGTGAGCGCCCAGAAGCGCTGGCCCACGCGATCTAGCTGTGCCTGCGCGTCCGCTAGTTGCACGCGCAGCCGTTGGTGAACGTCCTCGTCGAAGTGTTCGAGCAAGGCGCGGCGGGTGTCGTCGAGGCGCGCGCGGATCTGTTCGTCTAGCTCATCCTGAAGCGCCTTGAACGCCGCGTCAATCTCAGCCGGCGTGCGGCACTCTTGGTAGATGGCCAGAATGCGCTGCTCAAAGTCCACGCCGCTGTCGATGCTGCCGAGAACGTCGTCAGAGGCGCCGAAAACGCCGCTGAAGAGGGAGAACTTCTCCGTCAGCAGCTCGAGTACTCGCTTGTCGGCAGCATTGCGCTCGTTGAGGAAGTTCACAACCACGACGTCATGCCGCTGGCCGTAGCGATGGCAGCGTCCAATGCGCTGTTCGATGCGCTGCGGATTCCACGGTAGGTCATAGTTGACCACTAGGGAGCAGAACTGCACGTTGATGCCCTCGGCCGCCGCTTCGGTGGCCAGCAGGATCGTGGCGTGGTCGCGGAAGTGCTCGACGAGTGCGGTACGGAGCTCCACCGCCTTCGACCCCGAAATCCTCCCGGAATCGCGATTGGCCTCGAGCCATCGCTGGTAAATCGCCGTCGCTTCGGGCCCACCATTGGTCCCGTTGAACACGACCACCTGGCCCGCATACCCGTGGGTCTCGAGGAACTGCTTGAGGTAGTCCTGCGTGCGCCGTGACTCTGTGAAGATGAGAGCCCGTCGCGCGGCGCCCGTCTTCGCCATCTCCGCAAGTCCAACGTCGAGCGCGGTGAGGAGTGCCGCAGACTTGCTGTCCTCGCCGATGCGCCTCGCACGGTCCGCTAGGCGGCGCAGAATCTCTATCTCTTCGCGAAGCTGCTGTCGATTGATGGGCACCGAGGACTCGGTTTCCAAGCCGGCCGCGTCCTCGTTCGCGAGGATCTCGTCCAGAAGGTCCTCTTCGAGTTCCTCGGACTCGATGAGTCGCTCCGTGAACTCGGGGTCGTTACCGACCCGTTCGTCGCGCAGCGACTCCAGGCGCTTCCGCAGAGCATCAAGGGTGCCGGCAATCGCCTGTGAGGAAGAGGCCAGCAGCTTGCGCAAGATGAGCGCCGTAAGGTGGCGCTGACGATGGGGAAGCGCATAGCTGTCCTCACGCTGCAGGAACTCCGAGACAGCTTCGTACAATGCGTGCTCGTCGTCAGTCGGCTGGAAAGGTCGTGTGAGCGGACGCCTTTCCGTGTAGCGAACGTACTCGGTAACCTGATTCCGCAGAGTGCGCTTGCAGAACGTTGCCAGCCGCGTGCGGAGCGCATCTAGATTGCTGCCGGCGCTCGCGTAAAGCGACCGGAACGCATTGACGTCGCCGAACAGTGTGTCGTCGATGAGCGTCGACAGGCCGTAGAGCTCGAGAAGCGAGTTCTGCAGCGGCGTGGCGGTGAGTAAGAGCTTTCGGCAACCCTCCGTCGCCCACCGTATCCCCTGACCCACCTTGTTGCTCGGACGGAAGGCATTCCGGAGCTTGTGAGCCTCGTCGATGACAACCAGGTCCCATGCCACACCTCGCAGCTCATCCCGAAACGCGTGCGCAAAATGGTATGACATCACTTGGATCGCACCGGATGCGAACGGGTCGTGGCCGGCCCGGCGCGCTTCGCGAAGCGACTTAGCGTCGAGCACCAGTACCGGCAGTTTGAACTTCTCGCCGAGCTCCAGCGCCCACTGCTTCCGAATCGCAGCTGGAGCGATCACCAGGAGCCGGCGCTTGCGCTCGGCCCACAGTTGGCAGAGCACAATGCCCGCCTCGACTGTCTTGCCGAGGCCGACTTCGTCAGCGAGGATCACGCCCTTCGAGAGGGGGGAGTGCAGGGCGAATAGGGCGGCCTCGATCTGATGCGGATTGAGGTCAACTGCTGCGTCGAACAGCGCTGAGGAGAGGCGGTCGATGCCTCCGGCGGCCCGCCGAGTCAGGTCGTGGGCGTAATACTTGGCGTGGTGAGCGGAGAGAGACATCAACTCGTCGTGTGCGGTGCTCGGCGTTCATCGGTGGCGCGCCGTTGGGCGGCCGGGCGCACGCAGCAGTTGTCTTGAATGCAAATGCAAGCAGAAGTGCCGGGCCGGTAGCACTGGCGCATCCCTCCTAGCCTAGGGCGCCAGACGCTCACCCAATCATTCTCGGCGCAACGATTCGCCGCGAGCCTCGTTAGGCTGTCCAAAGAGCGGCGGAAGGCAACAGCACAGCAACAAACGCACGCACGCAAGCTGAGAACTCTGCATTCTTCTCCTGCATCTTCCTTAGCTCGTCGAGCCTAACTGGCGTCAACGGATCAGCGTCGTTGGCGGATAGGTCGATCAATGCGCGCGCGCGTGCGAGCACGTCCAGCTTCTGCTGAATCAGAGCGGGGCGGTCATACAAGTGTAACTCGAGCTTCCGGACCGAGAACTCAGCGCTGGCCGCACCAATCCGCCACGTAACCAGTGGTCCGCAGTGTACGACATCCTCCTCCACCGCGTGGAGATATGGGTCTATGAACGGCAGCTCGTCGCTGTGGTAGTCAGACTTGCGCCGATTGCACTCAGTGCAGGCGACCGTAAGGTTGTCCCAGACAAACCGCAACTCCTGGAACTTGCTTGCAGGCTTCTTGTGCTCCACGTCCCCAGGCGTGTTGTGGCCGATTCTGCTCTCACAGAACACGCACTTCCATCCGGTCTCCTCGCGAAGGGCAGCGCGCACGTCATCGTGCCGATAGCGCTTGCGCTTCGTTTCGTTCGTCGGGTCTGCAAGGTACTCCTGGAGCCACCTCGCTCCGTTCTCGACTAGCACTGTCGGCTCGGCACCTTTTTCATGACGCCTCATGAGAGCGAGCTCTCGCCTCGAAGAGGAGCCTGGACGAGGTAATCTCCGAAAGCCGATTCAAGCCCTTCTTCGCGCAGTCGCTCACGGAGCTCCGAGATGGCATCCGCGTCAAATGAGCGATCTGCGAACCCGGACAAGAGCTGCTTGATTCGTGCCTCAACCCACAAAGGCATCACGACGGGAACGTCCAATACATCACGAAGCAAGCGCTGCGGCGAACCCGCCAGATCCGTGTGCTCAAGCCGACGTGACGTGACGCGTTGGTTAGTCCCGAACAAGAGACCGTAGACTGCTGCAACTGGCGACGATGCCACTACGAACGGGCTGTGTGTTGCAACGACAAACCGGTGGTCAGGAAATGCGTCGAGCAGTCGCGGCAGAAACTCGCGTTGCATGCTCGGGTGCAGATGATTCTCAGGCTCATCCAACAGCACCGTGCACGTTCGGCCACCGATTGCGTGCATATGAATCTGCCAGGCAATGCCAAAGATGGCATTGAGGCCTCCTGACATTGACTCCAGAGGGAAGCGCCCCGTGCGTGTGCGAAGCAGGACCTCTGGAGTATCGATCTCAATCCGTTCAAAGCCGAGATGCTGTGGGAGAAGCTTGCCGAGGATGCTCTCGAAGCCGCGAAGGATACCCTCGTACTCCTGGTTCGCACTTACTGACGAGTTGCCCTCTCCAAAGACCGCGAAGCCAATTAATGCCTCCTTCATTGCAACGGATGGGTTTCGTCTAGGCGACTCCCCGTAAGACTGAAAGAGGAAGTTCTGGTAGGCTTGGAAGTGCTGCTCAGATGTTTTCGGGTCAATCGGAATGTTTTGCAGGCGCGCGTAACCGGGAGGAGGGCGATGCGACGGAATGTGGATGCCGGCGACGGGCCGCTGATTATCGAGTTGAATATTGGTCTGTGTGGAATCTGCGACCGGAGCGACGATGCGAGCTTGGTGTCCTTCTGAGTATCCAAGGGTTCCGATGGGCACACCGCTGATTTCCGGCTGCTCTTCGGCATCCCACGCGTCTGAGTATCGCCGACGCTGGCGTTTTGACGTGAGCGGCGACGAGAGGAACTGCTGATTCCATCCGAAATGGCGCCCGAGCAAACTCAAAAGCGTCGTCTTACCGCAACCGTTGGGGCCCGTTAGCACCACAAGGCGGTCAGACAGATCTAGCGCGACGCTTTCGAACTGGCGCCAGCGACTGAGTTTCAGATGTGTGAAGTAGGTCATAGGTCAGTCACGTTGCCATTCCACTGATGAACCAAGCAAACGGGCTCTCCACTTGCCGACTTCAAGCAACAGCATGAGGTGTCGCCAATCCATTGGCCTTCGTAACCGCGTCCACGAGACGAGTCGAGTTCTTGGTGAGAATTCAGCTCGCGCCCGCCATCCACCTACGTCTGCTGACCACGCAACGGAATGCGGAGTCAACACGACGCGCCCACTGATCTCAATACTCCATCACCACGGCCGCGCCCACACCCCTCATGGCCTCCCGCCAAGGCAAGAACTCGAGAGAGATCAGCACAGAAATCCCAACCACCCCCGCCCCACACCGCATCGCCAACCTTCGCGTCGCCGCCGCTGTCCCTCCCGTCGCCACCACATCATCCACAATCAACACCAGCGACTTCGAATCCAACGCGTCGGAATGGATCTCCACCACATCCTCCCCATACTCCAACGCATACCGCTCCGAGATCCGAGCAGAGGGAAGCTTCCCAGCCTTCCGCACCGGCACCAACGCCGCGCCTAGCTCCAAAGCGATAGGAGCCCCAAACAGAAACCCCCGGCTCTCAATCGCCAGCACGTGCGTGACGCCCTTCCCACGCCAAGGCGCCGCCATCGCCTTCACCACATCCGCGAACAAGACAGGATCCAACAAAACAGGCGTGATGTCCTTAAACACCACGCCCGGCTTGGGAAAATCCGGCACATCCCGTATCGCCGCCCTGAGCCGCGCCTCCAGCCCCACCGAGCCCGCGTCCGTCATCAACATTCCTCCGCGCCAGGGACCCCGCAACCCATCCTAGGGCACCCTGCCCTAGGCCCGCAATCAAGACTCGAAGCCATGCCGCCCAATCAACGGCACAAACCGCATCGCATCGAGCGTCGTCTCCTCAAACTCCGCGTCTGAAGTCCGCCGCACCCGAACCAACTTCTGCACCTCACGGTCCCCAATCGGAATCAGCAGCTGCCCACCCACCGCCAACTGATCCAACAATGGCTGAGGCACAGCAGGCGACGCAGCCCCAACAAGAATCGCGTCATAAGGCCCATACTCCGGCCACCCCAGCGTCCCATCCCCCACACGCTGGATCACATGCTCAATCCCGCATCTCCGGAGAGCTTCCCGCGCCAACTCCGCCAACGCCGGAATCCGCTCAATCGAGAACACAGCACCAGCAAGCCGCGACAAGAGCGCCGACTGGAACCCAGAGCCAGTGCCAATCTCGAGCACGCGTTCTTTGCCGGAAAGCCCAAGCAACTCGAGATACTTGGCGTGAACCCAAGGCTGCGAAATCGTCTGCCCCTGCCCGATCGGCAACGGCGAGTCCTCATAGGCGCGATGCCGCAGCCCAGTCGGCACAAACTCATGCCGCGGCACCTCATCAAACGCCTTCAGCACCGCCAGGTCTTTGATCCCCTTGCGCTGCAGCTCCTCGATCAACCGCCGCCGCGCGCCGCCGTACGCGTGCACTAGAGCGGACGCCACCACCGCTCCGCATCCTCCAGCCGGTCCTTCGCCGTCAGGTCCAGGTGCAACGGCGTGATGGAGATGTACCCATCCTTGAGCGCGCGGAAGTCGGAGTCCTCCGACGAGCCAGTCCACGACACCGACCCACCACCGATCCAAAAGATCTCGCGCCCCCAGGGATCCTTCATCGGTGTCAGCGAGTCGGAAAACACACGACGCCCGAGCCGTGTCAGCCGAATCCCCTTCACGTCCTTCGCGGGGATGGGCGGGATATTCACGTTGAGCAGCGTATCAGCAGGAAATGAAGGCAGCTGCGTCAGGTGCGTGAGCACCTTGGTGAGATTGTCCACGTGGTCGAAGAGCAGTGAGTCGTCCGACCGCAACACCCGCCCGCCAAACGACACGGCAATCGACGGCACGCCCAGCGCCAGCCCTTCCATCGCCGCGGCCACAGTGCCGGAATAGAGAACATCCTCGCCCATATTGGGCCCGTGGTTGATGCCGCTCAGCACGAAGTCCGGCCGCTCGGGCAGCAAGGCCTCGATGGCCAGCATCACGCAGTCGGTCGGCGTGCCGTCCACCTGCCAGCGCCGCTCGCCGAGCTGGATGGGCCGCAGCGGATGATGCAGCGTCAGCGAGTGCGACGTCGCCGACTGCTCACGGTCCGGCGCCACCACCCACACCTCGCCCAGCGGACTCGCCGCGCGCTCGAGGCACTCCAGCCCGCGCGCCAGGATTCCATCGTCATTACTGCACAGAAGCCGCATCAGTCCTTGCGCTCCAAGATCTCGAGGATGCCCTGTAGGTCCTTCTCCAACTGGATCACGGTCTCCGCGTCCAGGCCCTGCCGCGCCGCGGGCTTGATGCCCCCGCCCTTGCGCTGCTCGTCCACCTTCTGCTTCGCGCCCTCGATCGTGTACTTCTCCGTGTAGAGCAGGTGCTTCACCAGCATCACCAGCTCCACCTCGCGGCGCGTGTACACACGGTTGCCGCTGCGGTTCTTGGCCGGGCTCAGGAACTTGAACTGGCTCTCCCAATACCTCAGCACGTGCGGCTTGAGCTCGGTCATCTCGCAGACGTCGCCAATGCTGAAGAACTCGCGGACCGGCTCCGCGCCGCCCGCCATCACTCGTTCTCCGCCTTCAGGTCGCGCGTCATCAGCTCCACCAATGCCCAGCGCGCCGGCTGCTTCTCAAACAGCACGCGATGCACGGCGTTCACGATCGGCATCTCCACCCCGTGCTTCTCGGCCAACTTCTTGGCCGTCTCGGTGGTCGTCACGCCCTCGGCCACGGTCTCGCGGCCCTGCAGCACTTCCTGCAAGGTGGCGCCGCGCCCGATCTCCAAGCCAACGGAGCGATTGCGCGAGAGCGATCCAGTGCAGGTCAGCACGAGGTCGCCCATGCCGGCCAGCCCCGCGAAGGTCTGCGGATCGGCCCCGAGCTTCACGCCCAGCCGCGTCATCTCGGCCAACCCACGCGTGATCAGCGCGGCCCGCGCGTTGAAGCCCAGCTGCAGGCCGTCGGCAATACCAGTGGCCACGGCCATCACGTTCTTGAGCGCGCCGCCGAGTTCCACGCCGATCACGTCGCTCTGCGTGTAGACGCGGAACGCGGAGGTGCTGAGCGCCTCCTGCACCTTGAGCGCGGCGTCGGTGTCCGCCGAGGCCGCGACGATGGCGGTGGGCAGATGGTTGGCGACTTCTAGGGCGAAGCTCGGCCCACTCAAGGCGACGATGGGATGCCCGGGGATCTCCTCGTTCACCACGTCGGTCATCAGCGCCAGATGGTCGCGATCAATGCCCTTGGTGGCCACGACAAGCGGGATGCCCTCGGGCACGTGCTTCTTGGCGGCCGCGGCAACACCACGCAGCACGTGCGAGGGCGCGACGAACAGCGCCAGCTCCACGCCCTCGAGCACGTGCTCGAACTGGCCGGAGGCCCGCAGGTCGCTGTGCAACTGCACGCCGCCCAGAAAACGTCGGTTCTCGGCGTGCTGGTTGACGCTCTCCACCACATCGGGCTCGTAGGCCCAGAGCATCACGTCGTGCTCGTTCTCGGCCAACAGGTTGGCCAGCGCGGTGCCCCAGGCGCCGGCGCCAATCACGGCGACTTTCATTGTGCCTCCTTCTGCTTCTTGCCTGAGCCGAAGCTGCGCGGCTCGGTGCCGGCCCTGAGCCGCGCAATGTTGCCGCGGTGCGACCAGACCACGAACACGCCAATCAACAGCGCCACAGTGAAGATGGGCGATTGCACACCCTTCACCACCGCCACGGCGATCGGCAGCACGATAGCCGCGGAGATGCTGCCCAGCGAGATGATGCCGCTTCCCGCCGTCACAGCGATGAACACGATGAGACTGATGCCCAGCGACACCGGCGCCAGCGCGCCAAACACACCGGCGGCCGTCGCCACGCCCTTGCCCCCGCCCTTCCAGCCGAGGAAGATCGGCTTGGCGTGGCCGGCGATGGCGAGGATGCCGCAGGCGAGGCCCCAGACCAGCACTTCGCGCGACTCGAAGAACCACACGCCCTTGATGTGCTTGGGCAGATAGAGCACCGGCAGCGCGCCCTTGGCGGCGTCAATCAACAGGACCACGATGCCCGGCAGCGCGCCGAGGTTCCGAAACACGTTGGAGGCGCCGAGGTTGCCGGAGCCCACCGTGCGCAGATCGATGCCCTTGAGCAGACGGCCGGCCAGGTAGGCCGTCGGGAACGAGCCCGCGAGGTAGGCAATCGCGAGCGCCACGCCCCAGTGCAGGTTCCCGGTCAGCTCATTCATACGTGTTGCGGCCTCCCTTGCGGCGCAGCAGGATCTTGAGCGGGTTGCCCGTGAAGCCCCACTTCTCGCGGAAGCCGTTGTGCAGGTAGCGCACGTAGTGCTCCTGGACGAGCTCCGGATGGTTGCCAAACACGGCGATGGCCGGCGGCGCCGTGAGCACCTGCGTGGCGTAGTTGAGCTTGACCTCGTTGCCCGCGGCCTGCGGCGGCTGCCGGCGCGCCAGCAGCTCCTGCAGCGTCTCGTTCACGTCGCTGGTGCTGATGCGCTTCTTGCGCTCGCTCTCCACCTCAAGCAGCACGTCCATCACCTTGGTCACGCGTTGGCCCGTGATGGCACTCGTGAACAGGAAGGGCACGAACTTGAGATACGGCGCCTTCTCCGTGCATTCCTTCTGGAACTTGGCGCTGGTCTTGTCGTCCTTCTCCTTCAGGTCCCACTTGTTGACGACAATGATCATCCCGCGGCCGGCCTCCCAGGCCAGCGTGGCGATCTTGAGATCCTGGTTATGCAGCCCCTCGGTGGCGTCGATCATCAGGATGCAGATGTCGGCGCGCTCGATGGCTCGGCGCGTGCGCAGCGAGGAGTAGAACTCGATGCCGTCGTCGATCTTGCTCTGACGTCGCAGACCGGCGGTATCGACAAAGATGAACCGCCGTTCATGATACGTGAACGGCGTGTCGATGGAGTCACGCGTCGTGCCGGCCGTGTCGCTCACGACCAGACGGTCCTCGCCGAGCAGGCGGTTGATGAACGAGCTCTTGCCGACGTTCGGGCGGCCGATGACGGCCACGCGCATCACGTCGGGGCCCGCGACCTCTTGCTTCTCGGGCAGCTTCTCGACGATCACATCGAGCAAATCGCCCGAGTTCTTGCCGTTGGCCGCCGAGACCGGCACGGGGTCTCCCGCGCCCAGATTGAAGAACTCGAAGTGATCCGTGCTCTTCGGGTCGTCCACCTTGTTGGCGACCAGCACCCAGGGCTTCCGCGAGTTGCGCAGCATGTCCACGATACGCGCGTCGCTGGGGTGCAGGCCCGCCTTGGCGTCCACCGTGAGCAGCAGCAGGTCCGCTTCCTCGATGGCCTGCTTCACCTGACGCTTGATGGCCACGTCCATCGGCAGGTCGGAGTCCTCGACCAGGCCGCCCGTGTCCACCAGCCAGAACGCCCGCCCCTGCCACTCGGCGCGCGCAAAATGCCGGTCACGCGTGGTGCCGGCCTCTTCGCTCACGATCGCCGTGTCATCGCCAATGAGGCGGTTGAACAGGTGCGACTTGCCCACATTGGGCCGCCCCACGAGGGCGACCACGGGGATGGTGCCGTCGTTCACGCGATGCCCTCCGCTACTCCGGCTGGCACACCTTCTTGTTCGAGCACGTCGATAAAGTCGTACGAGGGATACACGGGCATCGGCAGGTCTTCGCGCACGGCGATGAACGATTCATCGTCGAGGAAGATGCCGTCCTGGTTGATGGTCTCGGCGGGGATCAGCGCCAGATCGAGATCGTGGCGCTCGGCCAGCGCGCGCCGGATGTCCGCGCCCACGAGCAGGCCTGCAGTGGTGACGGTGGGGCCGAAGAGCGAGTTCTCTGTTGCGATGAGTTCGAACTTGGCACCCGTCTGGTTCGTGAGCTGTTCCAACAGCTCGGGCATCAGCTTGGCCATGGCCGAGCCGGTGACGACGCCGATGCGCTTGCCATCAAGCCGCGGCAGGCGGGAGACGCCATCGCGCACGCGGTCGCGCAGCGAGGTCACCGCGCCCACACCGTTCTCGATCTGCGAGAAATCGCCATAGTGCTCGGCGGCCGGCAGCTCGCGGCCGGCGAGCAGGTAGAGCTCGTCGGAGCCATAGACCCAGACCTCGCCGCGCTCCTTCTGCGCCTTCGCCGCCCAACGCTCGGCGGTCTCGAGGATCTTGTTGGCGTTCTCGCGGTCCATCGACTTGCCGGTGTAGATGTGCGAGAACTGCGTGAGTCCCACGGGCACGAGCGCGACGGAGAGGCAGGCGTCGCCGAAGCTGTAGAGGTCCTTGAGGGACTGCTCGAGCACGTCGTCGGAGTTGAGGCCCGGGACCACGACCATCTGGCCGTGGAACTGGATGCCGCCCTCGGTGAGCCGCGTGAGCTGCTCCATGATGTTCGGCACGCGCGGGTTGTTGAGCAGGACCTTGCGGGCCTCCCAGGGCGTGGCGTGCACGGAGACGTAGAGCGGCGAGAGCCGGTACTCGAGGATGCGCTGGAAGTCGCGCTCCTTGAGGTTGCTGAGCGTGGCGAAGTTGCCGTAGGCGAAGCTCAGGCGGTAGTCGTCGTCGCGGATGTAGAGCGGCTTCCGCAGGCCCTTGGGGAGGCCTTCGATGAAGCAGAACTCGCAGCGGTTGGCGCAGCGGCGGACGTTGGGAGGCTCGAGTTCGAGGCCCATGGGCTCCCCGCCCTCGCGTTCGATCTCGAACACGACGTGCTCGCCGTCGGGGAGCCTTGCTTCGAGCTCGAAGGCGTCGTCGGCGGTGAGGAACTCCCAGTCGAGGAAGTCATCCAGGGCGCGCCCGTCCACGCTGAGCAGCTCCGTGCCGGGCACGAGGCCCAGCTCGGCGGCGATGCTCTCGGGGTGGACTTTGGAGACGCGGACCATGGGACTTCCTGAGTGCCAACGGGACAAAAAAAGCCGCGGCTTCGCGGCTCAAGAAATCTATTAAGACAGAGGGGCGAACACAATGTCAGGGCGTCACTTATAGAACTGACGATATGCCACAGAGGCACAGAGACACAGAGGACTGCGGATGCGGGATGTACGGCGAATGCGGGACAACGGCGAGGGGCGATTCGGAAACTACAACTGCCTTCTTGGGGGGCCGCGGCGCACGGATCTGCCCGAGGGACCCCTTTGAAGGGCAGTTGCCGTTGCGGTTACCGCATTGCCGTCCGCGGTTGACCCGCATTCCGTTCCCCGTATTCGCAGT
>JAHBVS010000006.1 GCA_019637445.1 Gemmatimonadaceae bacterium
ATCGCCTCGATGCGGCAGCTCGCGAGCTACTGCCTGACCGAGCCGGGCTCGGGCTCGGATGCCGCCGCGCTGAAGACGAAGGCCGTGCGCGCCGGCGGCAACGGATCGGACTACGTGCTCAACGGGGCAAAACAGTTCATCTCCGGCGCCGGCGCCTCTGACATCTACGTCGTCATGGCGCGCACCGGCGACGACGGGCCGAAGGGCATCTCCACCTTCGTCGTGCCGAAGGACGCGCCCGGCCTCTCCTTCGGCGCCGTCGAGAACAAGATGGGCTGGCACATGCAGCCCACGCGGCAGGTCATCTTCGAGGACTGCAAGGTTCCGGCCGAGAACCTGCTGTCGGGCGAAGGGCGCGGCTTCTCCATCGCCATGGCCGGCCTCGACGGCGGGCGCATCAACATCGGCGCCTGCTCGCTGGGCGGCGCGCGCGCCTGCCTGGAGACCGCCTCGCGCTACGTCGTCGAGCGCAAGCAGTTCGGCAAGCCGATTGCCGACTTCCAGGCGACGCAGTTCAAGCTTGCCGACATGGCGACCGAGCTGGAGGCGGCGCGCCTGCTGATCCACAAGGCGGCGTCGCTGCTCGATGCCAGGTCGCCCGAGGCCACCCAGGCCAGCGCCATGGCCAAGCGCTTCGCCACCGATGCCGGTTTCCGCATCGTCAACGAGGCGCTGCAGCTGCATGGCGGCTACGGCTACCTCAAGGATTTCCCGCTGGAGCGCTACCTGCGCGACCTGCGGGTGCACCAGATCCTCGAGGGCACCAACGAGATCATGCGCGTGGTCATCGCGCGCCGGCTGATGACCGGGTGAGACTCCCTCTCCCCGCGAGCGAGAGGTTTGCAGAAGTCTAGGGGTTGTGATTCGTATGGTCGATCGGCGGAGGCGGATCGATGAGCGAGCGTCAGAGTGGTCAGATGAGCCTGGCCGACGCGCTGGTGCGGCAGCGCGAAGGGCTGAACAAGCGTCTGGAGCGGATGAGCTCGCAGATCGACTGGGGCCGGCTCAAGGCGGTGCTGGCGCCGCTGCGGCGCGGCCGGATGGGCGCGCCGGGCTACGCGCCGCTGGTGCTGTTCAAGGCGCTGCTGCTGGCGCAGTGGTACGGGCTGTCGGACGAGCGGCTGGAGGAGGAGCTGTCGGACCGGGTGACCTTCCGGCGCTTCGTCGGGCTTGGGTTGGCGGACGAGACGCCGGACCACACGACGCTGTGGCGCTTCCGCGAGGCGCTGGGCGCGGCCGGGCTGATGACGGCGGCCTTCGCCGAGATCAACCGGCAGTTCGATGCGCGCGGCCTGATCCTGCGCCAGGGCACGCTGATCGACGCCACGCTGGTCGAGGCACAGGCGGCCAGGCCGAGCCCGCCGAAGGAGCCGGCGCCGGATCAGACGCCGAGCGGCGAGCCGCCGCCGAGCAAGCTGGTGCGCAGCGCCGTCGACCCCGACGCCGACTGGACGCGGCGCGGCGGTCGGCGGCACTTCGGCTACAAGGGCCACATCGCCGTCGACCAGGGCTCCGGTCTGATCCGCCATCAGACCCTGACGCCGGCCTCGGTCAACGAGACCAGTGTCGCCGACACGCTCTATCTGGGCGACGAGCGTGCGCTCTACGCCGACAAGGCCTACGACAGCTACGCCCGGCGGGCTCGACTGCGCAGCCTGGGCCTGAAGAACCGCATCCAGCGCCGCGGCAACCAGTATCACGCGCCGACAGCGCGCGAGATCCTGCGCAACGTCCTGATCGGACGCATACGCGGCAGGATCGAGGCCGTCTTCGGCTTCTTCAAGCGCGTCTGGCACTATCGCCGCGTCCGCTACTTCAACCTCCCTCGCAACGCCACCCAGTTCACCCTCATGTGCACCGCCTACAACCTCAGCCGAGCCCTGCGGCTGACCTGAGACAGACCGCAGACACCCAACCTCGGATCCCATGCAATCCACCCTCACCCACAAAATCGAGACTTCTGCAAAGCTCTCGCGAGCGGGGAGAGGGAGTTGAGAAGACTCACACCGCCTTGCGCACGACGTGGCTGCGGTTGAACGTGTGCGGCCTGATCTCGGCGGCCCAGCGGCCTTTCTCCGAGGCCTCGCCCCAGGCCTTGCTCACCAGGATGTCGGGGCTGTCGAGCTCGTAGAGCGCGGTGTAGCGGGCCATGCCGGCGCCTTCGAGCGGCTTGACCTCGCCGGCGATGACGAAGGCGGCGGGCTCGGTCTTCCAGCGGGT
>JAHBVS010000007.1 GCA_019637445.1 Gemmatimonadaceae bacterium
TGTTTCCCGGCGATGACATCGGCAACGACGCCGTGCGCGCGATGATCGACGAGCTGGCGTCGCGCAAGCTGGTGCGCATCTACGAGGTCGAGGGCGTCGAGTACCTCGCCGTCGTCGACTGGGGCCTGCACCACCGCGTCAGCAAGCGCGCCCGCCGCCGCTATCCGGCCGATCCGTCCATGCCGGTCCCGGAACCGCCGCCGCCCCCGGCGAAGTTTCCCGTGCCCGCCGACGCCACCGAGCATGTCCCGCCTGGGCCACAGCGCGATCCGCCGAGACTTGCGCCCATCGCCCAGCCCGAACGCTGGCGGCGGATGATCAAGAACCTGCTGCGCCAGTACTGGCCGCGCGATCCGCTGATCGAGCTGATGGACGACGAGGCGGCCGATCGCTGGACGGCGAAGTGGATCGCCCAGGGCTGCGACTTCAAGCGCGATGTCGTGCCCGTGGTGCGCGGCTTCTGCCGGCTGAAGCCGTATTGCGGCCCGCCCGTCGGCTTCCAGGAGCTCGACGAGCACGTCGCGCGCCATCGCGCCGAGCACGAGGCGGAAACGATGTCGCTCAACTACGCAGCCTAAGTCGGTCTTACCTTCCCCCGGAGGGGGAAGGTGGCGCGAAGCGACGGATGGGGGATACCTCGACAACACCAGTGTCCGTCTTCGACATCCCCCTTCCGCCCTCCGGGCACCTTCCCCCTCCGGGGGAAGGTGGAGTAAGGGAAGCGCATGCAGCCACTGTCCGCCCCTCGTCCCCTCCGTCTCCTCCTCACCGGCGACAGCATCCTGCAGCGCCGACTGCAGAGCCGAGCCGACGGCTTGCTGAGCCCGATGTTCGATCGAGTGCGCGCGGCTGATGTGGCCTTCACCAACCTCGAGGTGCTGGCGAACGACTATCGCGGCGATCCGGCGCTGGAGAGTGGCGGCTCGCATTTCGGCGCGCCTTCCTGGGTGCTCGACGAGCTGGTCGACGCCGGGTTCGACCTCTTCGCCACGGCCACCAACCACAGCCTCGACTACGGCGTGTCGGGACTGCTGCACACGCTCGAGGCGATGGAGTCGCGCGGGCTGAGCTTCGCCGGCACCGGCCGCAACCTCGAGGATGCGCGGCGGCCGGTCTATCACACCCATCCGCACGGCACCGTGGCGATGGTCTCGTGCGCCTCGTCCTTCGCCAAGGGCCAGGAGGCGTCTGCCCAGCGACCGGACCTGCCGGGCCGGCCCGGCCTCAATCCGCTGCGCTTCGAGACGGTGCACGAGGTGACGCCACCGCAGCTCGAGGCATTGCGCGAGATCGCCGAGCAGCTCGGCCTCGAAGCCGAGCGCCAGCAGAAGATCAAGATGGGCTTCGCCTTCGCGCCGTCCGATCCCGCTCTGTTTCCGCTCGGCACGATGAACTTCCGCGCCTCGAACCGCCCGGCGGTGCGCATGATGGCCAACCGCAAGGACATCGACGGCATCGTGCGCTGGATCAGGGAGGCGCGCGGCCTGTCGGACGTCGTGCTGGTCAGCCTGCATGCGCACGAGCAGGCCGAGAGCAAGGAG